>JBKPTM010000060.1:0-2365 GCA_046765935.1 Actinomycetota bacterium
CGATCGCCGCGACCACGCCCGCGATCGCCGCGATGATCAGGATGAAGACGAGCTGGTCGACCGGATAGCTGAGCACGAAACCCTGGGTCTCGAGCGGCACCGACATGAGCGCGGCGAAGATCAGGCCGAGGATCATGCCGAGCACCGCGCCGATCAGGGCGGTGATCACCGACTCGTAGCGGATCATCCGGCGCACCTGGCGACGGGACATGCCGACGGCCCGCAGCATGCCGAGCTCACGCGTGCGCTCGTAGATCGAGAGGGCCAGAGTGTTTGCGATCCCGAAGAGGCTGACGATGATCGCCAGCGAGAGCAGCGCGTAGACGAGGCCGAGCAGCGGGTTGATCTGGTCCTCTTGGTTCTGCTTGAGCTCCTGCTGGTTCATCACCTCGGCGGTCGGGAACTGCCGCGCGAGCAGCGTGTCGATCTGGTCCTGGACCGTGGAGGCGTCCGCCCCCGGCGCGAGCTTGATGAAGTCGAAGGTGTCCTGGGTGACGGCGAAGTCCCTGGCCATCGCCTCGTGGGTCACGACCATGCTGCCGAGCAGGTCCGCGTTGTCCTTGACCTCGCCGACGATCCGGAAGGCCGCCCGGTTGCCGGTCTGCCCCAGCACGTGGATCGTGTCCCCGACCTCGAGGTTGTTCGACTCGGCGAACGACTTGTCGACGATCGTCTCCGAGTCCGTCAGGTTCTGGAACGTCTGCTCCGTGGTGTCGCCCTGGAAGTCGAGCTTCAGCACCTGTGATGCCGTGGCCGGGTCGAGTCCCGTGGCGCGCGGTTTTCCGCCCACCCCATCGATCTTCAGCTGGGTCGACTGCAGGGTCGAGACCGTCTGCACCCCCGGCACCTGTCGGACCGCCTCTGCGGCCGCCGTCGGGATCGGGTCGTACCCGTTGGTGTTCTGGATCTCGAGCTCGCCCTGGAAGCTGTTGTCGATGGCGTCGGCGATCGAGGCCTTGAGGCCGGCCGCGAAGATCGTCACGAAGGAGACCAGGGCCAGCCCGATCATCAGCGCGGCCGCGGTGGCGGCGGTGCGGGACGGATTCCGCTGCGAGTTCTCGCGGGCCAGCCGGCCGGTCAGCCCACGGAGCCGCTCGAGCGGCGCCCCTATCGTGCCGGCCAGTGGACGGACGAGCCGCGGGCTGTAGAGCGAGACTCCGAAGAGCACGAGCGCGGCGCCGCCGCCGAGCAGCAGGGCAGAGTCCCCGGTCTTCTGGTTGCCGAACAGCCCGACCAGCACCAGGGCGATGCCGCCGAGCATCAGGAGCCAGGCGATCGCGACCGTGACGATCGACCGCCGGCGGCTCGAGGTCAGCTCGAGGTTCTGCATCGCCGCGATCGGTGGCACGCGGGTCGAGCGCAATGCCGGGTTGAGCACCGCGACCAGGGTCACCGCGATGCCGATCACGACCGAGACGACGACCGTGCGAGTCGCGACCACCAGCGCGGTGGTCGGCAGGCCGATGCCGAGCGCCTTGAAGAGGGACTCGATGCCCTTGGCGAACAGGAGGCCCCCCAAGACCCCGAGCACAGCGCCGAGCAGCCCGATCAGCGCGGCCTCGATGAACACCGAGGAGAGCACCTGCCTTCGCGATGCGCCGAGGGTGCGCAGAAGGCCGTATTCGCGGATCCGCTGGGACACCGTGATCGAGAAGGTGTTGAAGATGACGAAGGCGCCGACGATCAGCGCCACTGCCGCAAACACGCCCAGGAAGATCGGCAGGAAGCTGAGCGCGTCGTGGATCTCGTTGGAGGACCGGTTGGCGTTCTGCTCCGCGGTCTCCACACGAAGCGTCGGTGGGACGACCCGCTCGATGCGCGCCTTCAACTCGTCGGACGACACGTCGGGGTTGATGCCGACCGAGATCTGGTTGAAGCGGCCGACGTTGCCGGTGATGAACTGGGCCTCCGGCAGCGTCAGCTGGGCGATGCTGGCGCCCCCGAAGGAGGTGCCGCCGAGCTCGGTGAGGCCGACGAGGCGGTAGGTGCGGACGCGGCGCTCGCCCGCGATCCGTACCGGGTCACCCACCTTGAGCCCGGCGTCGTCGGCCGCCGCCTTGTCGAGTGTCGCCTCGTGGGAATTGGTCGGGCGGTGCCCCTCGACGGTCTTCAGGGTCTCGATCTGCGGGGGCAGGACAGCCGAGATGAACTTGGGAGAGAACTGCGACCCGACCTCCTGGTCGCCGTTGAAGATGCCTCCGCCGGTGAAGATCGTGCCCGCGGCGAGGTCCACGCCCGGTACCGCTCGCACTTGCTTGAGGACGCCGGCCGGGAAGCTGGTGGTGGTATTGGTCTGCTGGGTGACCGGCTGCTTGTTGGTGATCACCCCCGAGGTCCCCTTCAGCGAGTCGGTGAAGATCTGGTC
>JBKPTM010000061.1:0-9467 GCA_046765935.1 Actinomycetota bacterium
CGCGGAAGAGGCGCAAAACAGCAGCAGCACGGACGCGGCAGCCGCCGCGAGCACCCCCGGTACTCTCGCCCCTCTCCCTTCGATGCTCCAACCCTATGCCTCAGAGGCGGGGCAAATCAAGCGGAAGTCACACCACGAGCAGATCTCAGGCGAGGGACGGGGCTCGAAGTCCTGGCCGAGGATCCCCTCGCCGACCTCGAGGACGACGCCCTCGACCCGCTCCAGGTCGTCGGGCGAGCCGCCGACCGCGACCTTCTCGTCGGCGAGCACGTACCAGTAGCTGCCGGCGGCCCCCTCCAGGCGCCAGGCCTCGCGCGCGGCCAGGCGGTAGATCGCCAGCTGCACGTCGGACTCGAGCTCACGCGGGGGCTTCGGGTCGCCGGTCTTGTAGTCGATCAGCTCGAAGCCGCCGCCGGGCAGCTCGTCGACTCGGTCGACGCGGCCCCGGAGGTGGTGCGGGCCGATCCGGAAGTCGAACTTGCGCTCGACCCAGCGCGGCTGAGAGCCGCTCGCCACCTCGCGGGCGTGGTAGCGGTGCAGCGCCTCGATCGCCTTCTCGCGGAACTGGAGCTCGTCGTCGGACTCGCCGAAGCCCGACCGCCGCCATGCGACGGCGAACAGCCCCATGAGCCGCTCCAGGCTGCCGGCGTTCGCGTCGCCGGAGGCCTGCTGGCCATGGAAGCGCTCCAGCACCTGGTGGATGACGATCCCGAAGCGCTGGTTGATCGTGGTCTCCTGCGGAATCCCGAAGACCCGGGCGAACTTGTACTTCAGCGGGCAGGTCCGGTAGAGCTCGATGTCGGTCGCCGAGAGCGCGAGACCCTCGCCGCGCCTCGGCAGGAAGGCCTCGAGGGACGGCTCGTCCCGTTTCGCGATCAGCTCGCGGCGCCGCTTGGCCGCGCCCTCCTCGTCGAGCAGGTAGGCGTCGAGGCCGGAGTCGCGCAGCGCCTCTCGCTGCTCGGGGGAGATCGCCTGCTCGAGCAGGTCGTTGACCACCGCGAGGGAGTCGGACACGGGCTCCTCGCTGGAGCCCTGGATCAGGCCGGCCAGCTTGACCAGCTCCAGGAAGCGCGCGACCGCTCGGTTGACATCCACGTAGGTGTCGAGCCTGGGCTCGCGCAGCTTGCCGCCGGCGCGCCAGGCCTCCTCCAGCACCTCGTCCTGGATCATCCGATAGGTCGCCTGCAGGCCCTCCGCGGGGCCGAAGAGCTCCTCACCGTGCTCCTGCTCGGGGGCATCCAGCACGGCGCGGGCGTCCTCGTAGAAGGGCGAGGGGCGAGTGTCTCCCGCCTCCGTCGCGGCCGGCCTGGTCAAGACCAGGTCCTGCGTCGCACGCGTCATGGCGACGTAGAGCAGCCGCCTCGACTCGTCCTCGTGCGACGGGACAGAGCCCCCGACCGCAGCCGGGACCGCGGGTGGTCCGGCGGGCTCCGAGCCGGGCAGAGCTCCCGCGTGCAGACCGACGACGTAGACGCGGGCGAACTCCAGCCCCTTCGTCCGGTCGAGCGGCATCACCCGGACCGCCTCGGCGATCGGCTCGTTCTGCTCCTCCACCGGGGCGACGCCCGCCTCGGAGACGGCCACCAGGTAGCGGACGAAGTCGCGGTTCGAGCCACCCGGCTCTCGGCGGGTCCAGGCCTCGGCGAGCTCGCCCAGGCGGGACAGGTTGCGAAGGCGCTCGGCGGCCTCGGGATGGGCGGCGAAGAGCCGGTGGCGGCGGAAGCCGATCCTCTCGATCAGCCGCCGCACGAAGACGTCGGCGCGCATCTCGCCCATCGCGCGCGCCGCGGCGCGGTGGAGCTGGAGGAACTCCCGGATCCGGTCGCGCGCCTCAGGTGGGATCTGCGGGCTCTCGAGGGATGCCTCGAGGGCGGAGACCATGTCGAGCTTGCGGCGGCGGGCGATCGTGGTGCATCGCGCGAGGTCAACCGAGCGCAGCTCCACCGGCGGGCGGCTGAGAGCGCGGACGGCAGCGGCGGCATCGGTCGGATCTGCGAGCAGGCGAAGCCAGGCGATCACGTCGCGCACCTCGGGGCGCTGGAAGAAGGCGCCGGGCCCGCTGAGCCGGTACGGGACGCGCCGCTCCTCGAGCGCGGCCGCGATTGCTCTCGCCGGGCCGCCGCCCTGCGGCACCGCGACGCAGATCTCGCCCATCTTCACCTCACCGGTCGCCAGCCCGCCCTCGATGTCGCGGGCGACCGCCTGCGCCTCGGCGCGCTCGTTGGTGCCGCTCCAGAACCGGACGCGGGTGGGGGGTCCGGCCGCGCGGCGCGGGACGTCCGTTCCGCGTGCCGCAGGCGCCACCACGGCATGAGCTGCATCGAGCAGATCGCCGCCGTAGCGCCAGGTCGGCTCCAGCGCGATCTGCTCCACGCCGATCGCCTGTCGCGCCCACGCCGACGCGGAGTCGCACGGCCCCCGTCCCTGCTCGTCGTCGCAGGAGAGAACGGCGGAGGCCGAGCCGCGGGCGAGCGCCTCGATCAGCGAGCGCTCCGCGGGGCAGGCGTCCTCGAGCTCGTCCACCAGCAGATGCGGGAAACGCCTCGAGATCGCCTCGGCCATGGCGGGTCGCTGCTCGAGCCGAATGGTCAGCTCGAGCACGGCATCGATGTCGTCCATCGCGCCAGCCGAGCGCAGCATGGAGTCGTGGAGCTCGTAGATCTCGGCGAACTCGCGCTCCCGCGCCGCCGCGTCGCGCTCCGGGCGAGAGGCCCCCGCCTGCTGGTCGGCCCACTGGCCGAAGTCCGCCGCCGTCACGCCCGCCGACTTGAGCGCATCGATCCGCTCGACGATCCGGGCGAGCAGCCCGGCCGGGTTCCCGCGGATCTCATGCCTGCGCAGGGGGAGCTCGTCGATCCGGTCCAGCAGCATCGCGAGGCGCTCGGCGGGGCTCAGGGACTCGAAGAAGGGGTCGATCCCGGCCTCGGTGGCGTGCTCGCGGAGCAGCCGCGCCGCCGCAACCGGGTGCGTGTGCACGACGAGCTCCTCGTAGGCGGCGTCGATCGTCGCCTCGGCTCGCAGCCGGATGCGCCGGGCACAGGCGATGGAGCTGGTGAGCACGAGCGGCCTCTCGCCCTCGGCCACCAGGCGCGCGAGCCTGCGCGCCAGCGACTCGGTACGTCCGCTCCCCGCCACGCCCAGCACCAGCACCGCGCCCTCGCCATGCGCGACGACCGATTCCTGCGGCTGGGTCAGCCGCGGAAACCCGTGATCGGCCTCGTCTCCCATGCGAATTCAGGCTAGTGCACGCCGCTGCCATCACCGTTCGGCCGCGAACCGGTCGCTAACCTCGCGCCGGTGGTCGCCCATGACTGAAGCCGGCGAGCCGGTGCAGACCTCAGCCGGGAGCGGACCCACCGATGAGCAGTGGACCGCCGCCTGCCGCCGCGCGGTCGAGGTGCAGCGGCGGATCTTCGAGGAGCACCGCACGATCGCGCAGCGCACGCAGTTCGAGGACATCGGCGCGGGCGGTGATCGGACCCTCGTGATCGACCGTCTCTGCGAGGACGCCGTCTTCGACGAGCTCGAGGCGCTGCACCAGGAGGGCCACAGCTTCACGGCCGTCTCGGAGGAGCGGGGCTCCGTCACCTTCGGCGACGGCGACTCCTCGCTCCGGGTGATCATCGACCCGATCGACGGGTCGTTGAACGCGCGCCGCACTATTCCCCTGCACAGCCTGAGCGTCGCCGTGGCCCAGGGAGACTCGATGGACGACGTCACCTACGGCTACGTCTACGAGTTCGGGGCCGGGGAGGAGTTCGTCGGGACGATCGACGGCGATGCGTTGCTGGACGACCGCCCGCTCGAGGTGGCGACGGGCGAGGGACTCGAGGTGATCGCGCTGGAGGCGACCAAGCCCGAGCGGGTCCTGAAGGCCGCGGAGCTGCTCCAGGGACGTGCGTATCGCATCCGGGTCCCCGGCTCGATCGCGGTGGCGCTCTGCTACGTCGCCGCAGGGCGGTACGACGGGATGATCACCACCCGCAACGCGCGCTCGGTCGACGCGGCCGCAGGCCAGCTGATCGCCCGATGCGCGGGGGCCGCGCTCGAGTTCGCAGGCGGCGGGCTCGCCGACGCGACCCTGGACCTGGACGCTCGTTACGACGTCGCCGCGGCCCGTACGGCGGCCGATCTCCGCGTGCTGCGCGAGGCGCAGGACGCCGTACATGCCTGAGCGGCTCGTCGACTGGAACCTCGCCGAGCGGCTGGCGCTCGCCCTGGCGGGCAGCGGGCCAGAGTGGGACGGCTCGGAGGAGGAGCTCCGCTCCGAGTCCGAGCGGGCGGCCCGGCTGGTCCGCCGCTACACCGGATTGAGGCCGAAGGGCGGGCTGCCGGAGGCGGAGCTGGTCGACCGAGCCGAGTGGGCGCGGGTCAATCTCGAGTCGTTCCAGCACCTCTCCGCCCGGGTCGAGGAGCACCTCCAGGACCGGATCTCCGGATCCGGGAACGGCAGGGCGGCGGGGCTGCAGCGGACGATCGTTCGCACCGCCACCGGTGCCGAGGCCGGCCTGGCGGTCGGCTTCCTCTCACAGCGGGTGATCGGCCAGTACGACGTCGCGCTGATCGGCCCGACCCGCGCGCCCAGGTTGCTCTTCGTGGGACCGAATCTGTCGTCCGCCCGGGCGCGCCTCGAGGTCGACCGCGACCTATTCCTGCGCTGGATCGCGCTCCACGAGACGACCCACGCCGTTCACTTCGCCTCGGTGCCCTGGCTGCGAGAGCACATCGGCGGCATCGCCGAGGAGCTCTTCGAGAAGGCCGCGGTCGAGGTGAAGCCGAGCGAGCTGATCGGCAAGCTCGTCCGCCTCAACCCGCGTGAGCTGCTGCGCTCGGTGAAGAGCGGCGAGCTCGCCACCCTGCTGCTGCCGGAGGAACAGCGCCGGCTGATCGAACGGCTGACGGCGACCATGACGCTCGTCGAGGGCTACGCGGAGCACGTCATGGATGCCGTCGGCGACCGGCTCGATCCGGGCTACACGGATCTGCGCCGTGCACTGGACCGGGACCGGGAGCGGCGTGGCCTGCTCGACTCGATCGTCTCCAAGGTTCTCGGGCTGGAGATGAAGCTCGCGCAGTACCGCCGCGGCAAGGCCTTCGCGGACGAGGTGGTCCGCACACACGGGATCAGGACCCTGAACAGGGCCTGGAGCGGTCCCGAGGCCCTGCCGCGGCCGGAGGAGCTGGACAGCCCCGCGGATTGGGTCGAGCGGGTGGGCGCAGCCCGCGAGGGACGCTTCTTCGCGTTCCTCGGCCGCGTGTAACCACCCCCTGGGCTGGGGTAAGAACATGTGTTCGCCAAAACATGTGTTCGGTGCTAGCCTGCCGAACTCGCCGAAAGCGACGAGTCCGACGTAAGCAACGCTGAAGGGATCGACAGTCCAGATGCCCCAGACCCAGAAGAAGACCACCACCGGCCAGAAGGCCACCAACGGTCAGAAGACCACTGACGCCCGCAAGCCGGCCGATCAGGCCCTGCAGGTCGTCGATGTGGCCGTGGGTACCCCCCCGACGGTCGCCGAGACGGTCCGGACCACCGCCGAGACGTGGACCAATTCCGAGACCCGCTCGAAGGAGATCGAGACGCTCCAGAACAGGGTCAAGACCCTGCGTGACTCCGAGGGCCGCAAGAGCGAGATCGAGTCTCTGCGCAAGCGGCTCGCCACGGAGCTGGAGAAGGCCGAGGCGAAGGGCGGGGACGTCCGCCGCCAGGTCACCGACCAGCTCATCGGCCGGGCGCGCAAGGCGCGGGATCGCGTCGAGCCCGTCTACCGCGATCGCGTGGAGCCGGCCGTGAACAAGGTCCGCCAGCGGATCTGATCGCTTAGCCCGGGCCGCCCGAGGGGTGGCGCGCCCGGAGTAGCTCCGCTCTTACGAGCGGGATGCAGCAACCTCTCCCCCCTCGAAAACCGGGCCCGCGTGGCCCGGTTTTCACGTGTGGGGTGAGGGCGGAGGCCCACACCTGCGAAAATCCATCCCGATGCCCAGCAAGGAACAGGTAACCGAGAAGCTCAGCCGGGTGATCGACCCGGAGCTGCGCCGGTCGATCGTCGAGCTCGGCATGGTCCGCTCGATCGAGATCCGCGACGACGGCCGCGTCGAGGTCGTGGTCTCGCTGACGACGCCCGGCTGCCCGATCCGCAACCACTTCCAGCAGGCGGTGGTCCAGTACGTCGGCGAGCTCGAGGGAGTCAACTCCGTCGAGGTCGGCTTCGACGTCCTATCCGAGGGCGAGAAGTCGAATCTCCAGCAGAAGCTCGGCCGGGCGAAGCTGCCCGAGGGGGCCCTCGCCCAGGTAAAGAACGTGATCTGCGTCGCCTCCGGCAAGGGCGGCGTCGGCAAGTCGACGATGACCGCCAACCTCGCCGCGGCCCTGCACGCCGAGGGCCACAAGGCCGGCGCGCTCGACTGCGACGTCTACGGCTACTCCATCCCCCGCATGCTCGGCATCAACCAGAAGCCCGAGGTCTCGCCCGAGCGGAAGATCATCCCGCCGGTCTCACCGGCCGGCCCGAGCGTAATGTCGATCGGCTTCTTCGTCGAGGAGAACGCCGCCGTCGTCTGGCGCGGCCCGATGCTCCACAAGGCGATCCAGCAGTTCCTCGAGGACGTCGCCTGGGACGAGCTGGACTACCTGCTGCTCGACCTCCCGCCGGGCACCGGCGACGTCTCGATGACGCTCGCCCAGCTGCTGCCGCAGGCCAAGATCGTGATCGTCACCACGCCGCAGCCGGCCGCCCAGAGCGTGGCGCGGCGCGCCGCGGAGATGGCCTCCAAGGTCGATCTCGAGGTGCTGGGCGTGATCGAGAACATGTCGGCCTTCACGGGTCCCGAGGGTGAGCGCGTCGCGATCTTCGGCGAGGGCGGCGGCCAGCTGCTGGCCGACGAGCTCGACGTGCCCCTGCTCGCCAAGGTGCCGCTCTCCGGCGAGCTTCGCGAACACGCCGATGAGGGACGCCCCCTGGTGATCGAGGACCCCGACGCGCCGGCCTCTCAGATGATCCGCGAGGCGGCCCACGGCATCGTCGCCTCCACCCCCGTCGAGCTTCCCGTCATGCAGGCCGTGCCCGCCGCGGCGCAGCCGAATGGCGGCGGGGTCAGCGGCACCGAGCTCCCGATGGTGCAGTAGCGGCGATGGCGCTCCGCTGGCGGGCGACCGCCGCGGCCCTCGTCTGCGCTCTCCATCTGGCTCTCTTCGTCCCGACGATCGGGGACTGGTCCTCGGTTCTCGTCAACGATTTCGCCCCGCAGGCGAAGGCGATCAAGGACGGCGACCTGCCGTACCGCGACCAGGGGATCGAGTACCCACCGCTCTCCGTCCCGGTGCTGATCGCCCCCGCCTACGTCGACGACAGCACGCAGGGCTTCATCGACGGCTTCATGTGGGAGATGCTCGCCTTCGACCTGGCGATCATCGTCCTGATCGCCCTCGCACTGCCAGGTGAGACCGGGCGGGTGCTCTCGGCGCTGGGGATCTTCACCGTCGGGCTGGTGACGCTCTCCGGGGTGGTCCTCGACCGCTCGCTGATCGACTACGGGCCGCTGGCACTCGACCGCTTCGACCTCGTGCCCGCGCTCTTCGTGCTGGCCGCCGTGCTGGCACGGGACCGAGGGCGCTCCGCCACCTGGTCGGCCTTCCTCTCGATCGGGGTCGCGATCAAGGCGTTCCCCCTCCTGCTCTATCCGGCGCTATTGCGAGGCGAGCGCAATCTGCGGCGGGTGGTCGTCGCCGGGGCGATCCCGCTCGTGCTCTGCGCGGCGGCGGTCGTCGTGATGGGCGATGAGTTCGGCTCCGCGATCACCTACCACACGGAGCGCACGCTCCAGGTGGAGAGCCTGGGCGCGAGCGTCTTCGAGGTCGCTCACGCGCTCGGCGCCTCCGGGATCTCGACCGGGGTCGGACACGGCGGCTTTGAGATCTCGTCCTCGGGCACGACCGCGGTGCGCTGGATCTCGGTGGTGCTGGGGGCCGCCGGGTACCTCTGGCTCGTCTCGGCGGGCTGGCGCTCCCGGGTGAGCAACTTCCAGCTGGTCTGCGCGCTGCTCGCCGTCCTGGTCCTCTTTGCGCCCGTTCTCTCTCCCCAGTTCCTGCTCTGGCTGCTGCCCGTCTCCGCCTGCGCCTACGGGCTCCGCAGGGAGAACGTGGTCCTGTTGCTGGCGATCCTCTTCACGCAGATCGAGCTGCAGCACTACGACGGCGTCGATGCCCTGACCGGCAGCTTCGTGTGGCCGCTGGCGGTGAGGAACGCTCTGCTGCTGGTCTACCTGGTGCTCGTCGCGGTGCCGATCGTGCGCCCGACGGCCGCGGAGCGGTCGAGCGCCGCAGCGGGCTCGGAGGGACGCTCGAGGGCGCTGTCCGGCGCGATGGCCGCCATCAGCATCCCGAAGAACCAGGGGATATAGAGGTAGAACCAGTGCTCGAGCGTCAGCTGCGTGGCGATGATCACCGCCGCTGAGAGCGCCGCCACCTGGACCAGCGTCCGCCTGCGCGGGACGAGCGCGAGCGCGGCCGCGAAGGCGACCGTCGCGATCAGCAGCGCCGTCTGCAAGGGCTGGAGCCATGAGACCTGGCCCCAGATCGAGAACGGCGAGCAGCGGACGAGCTGGCTCTGGATCGTGCGTTCCCAGGTCGTCGCCAGCCCGGGGTCGACGGCCGGGTAGACGAGCAGGAGCGCGCCGACAGACGCGAAGACGGCGGCGAAGTAGAGGATCCGGACGCGGACGCCGCTCGTGAGTCGCCCGGTGAGCCCCTGGTAGCCCGTTGCGAACAGCGGCACGAGGAAGAGGGGAGTGAACTTGGCGCCGGCCGCCAGTGCGATCAGGAGTGCCCGCCATCCCACCGATGAGAAGGCGACCAGGCCCCAGATCAGGAGCGCGGCGACCAGGCTGTCGTTCGAGTTCGACTGCAGCGCGAGGTCGGTGAAGGGATAGGCCGCCCAGGCGAAGGCCAGCAGGACTCCGAGGTCGCGGCCGCGCCTTCCGGGACGCAGCCTGCCTCCGAGGACGAAGAGGCCGGCGATGGCGGCCAGGTCGAAGAAGATCGCGGCGGCATGGGCCGCCGGCAGGCTGTCCCAGTGACCCGACCAGGGCAGCGCGAGCTCGAAGGGGACGTAGGCGGCGTAGTTGACGAGTCCATAGGTGTCGCCGTGCGAGTTGTCGGGCGGGAAAGCGTGGTCGCCGTAGATCGCGTCGCCGTGCTCGATCCGGTCCGCTCCGATCACGCCGGCGTAGCCGACGTCGATCACGCCGGAGTCGGCGACGTTGATGGCGATCCGGAAGCCGCAGAGGAAGACCAGCCCGACCACGAGCCAGGTGATCGGCACGGACGGCCGCAGGCCGGTGCCGCCGTCACGAAAGCCGATCCAGAGGACTCTTCCGAGCAGGTAGACGAGCGGGATGTAGGCGAGCGGAGCCGAGACCCCGATCTCACCGTGGTTGAAGAAGACCTGTGAGACCCCGAAGCTGAGCAG
>JBKPTM010000062.1:0-7637 GCA_046765935.1 Actinomycetota bacterium
TCGTTGAAGAAGAGCTGCAGCGCGTCCGTGGTCTGCTCGGCGAGCTCGCCGTTCTTGTAGCCGGCGGGCTCCTCGGCATCGCGCCCGCAGTCGTCCTCGATCGGCAGGCCGGCGCCCTCGATCCGCTCGTGCACGAGGTCGGCCTCTTCCTCAGAGAGGTTCAGTTCCTGGACCAACGAGTCAACCTCCGAGAGATCGACACACTCCGCCGGGCGCCCGGCCTCGATCAGGGCCGCGACGCGCTCCTCGACGGGTGGGTCGAGCTCAACCGCTGTCGGGTTCATTTCCTCAGCCATGGTTGCCCTCTACACAGGGTCCCAAACGAGCGCCATCGGCGCCAGCGGGAGCGGCCTGACCGGCTTCGCTAGTGTGAGCGGTCGCGTTCTCAGGGGGACGCGGACCGGCATGAAGCTGGCGCCGACAAGGAGGTCCGTTGAGAAGGGTTGCAAGCATCGTCACGGGTCGCCGCAGCAAGTGGGTGATCCTCGCCGTCTGGATCGTCGCGGTCATCGCGGTGTTCCCGCTGGGCTCGAAGCTGTCCGACAAGACGACCGACGACACCCAGTCCTTCCTCCCAGGGAGCGCGGAGTCCACCGAGGTCGTGAAGAGCCTCGATCGCGACTTCAGCCAGGGCGAGACGGACGACGCGATCGTCGTCTACCAGCGCGACGGCGGGCTGACCGCAGCCGACAAAGAGAAGATCGCGGCCGACTCGGTGAAGATCCAGGAGGCCGGCCCCAGCAAGATCAAGCTGGTCGGGACCACGCAGATCCCGTTCACGCCCGGCGCCTCGCCGACCCTCGTCTCCAAGAACGGGGACGTCGCCACAGCCGTCTACACGACGCCGACCGACTTCGAGCACGAGTCGGACTGGGGTCAGGCGATTCGCGACATCACCCATGCCGACACCAATGGCATGCAGGTCTACGTCACCGGGGGCGTTGGGTTCTCCACCGACGCCCATGACGTGTTCGAGAACCTCGACGCCAAGCTGCTCTTCGCGACCGTGGCGCTGGTGCTCGTCCTGCTCGGAGCGATCTACCGATCGGTGCTGGTCGCCATCACCCCGCTGATCGTCGTCTTCTTCGCCTACACGCTCGCGCAGGCGTTCATCTACCTCCTCGCCGATTCGGGCGCCACGGTCTCCACCAACGCGACCTCGATCCTGATCGTGTTGATGTTCGGAGTCGGGACCGACTACTGCCTGTTACTCGTCTCCCGCTATCGGGAGGAGCTCCGGCGGATCGAGGACAAGCACGAGGCGATGGCCCGGGCGGTGCGCCGCGCCGGCCCCGCGATCCTCGCCAGCGGTATGACCGTCGCGCTCGCGATGCTGGTCCTCGCCCTCGCCGACAACAAGGGAACCAGCTCCCTCGGGCCGGTGTTCGCGATCGGCGTGGCCTGCGCCCTGCTCGCCGGCCTGACCCTGCTGCCGACCCTGCTCACCATCTTTGGGCGCAGAGGTTTCTGGCCGCGGAAGGCCACCGTTGCGTATGACCCGGAGCACGCGAGGGAGGTCCACCAGGGACCCTGGCGTCGCTTCGGGGACAGGGTGCTGCAGCGTCCCGGCTTCGCGCTGGTCACCACAGGGATCGTCTTCCTCGCCGGGGCGCTCGGACTGTTCGCCTACAAGGTCGACTACTCGACCACCAGCTTCTTCAAGCACTCGGTGGAGAGCGTGGAGGGCTTCGACGTCCTCCGCGGCTCCTTCCCGGCCGGAACGCTGGCACCGACGACGGTGCTCGTCGAGAGCGATACCGCGCCGGTCCCGCAGTCGGACATCTCGGCGGCGGAACAGAAGCTGCGAGCCGTCGACGGAGTTGCCACGGTCACCGATACGGGTCAGCGCTCGACCAACGGCCAGATCGCGCAGCTCGACGTGGTCCTGAGCGAGGATCCCCTCCAGAAGTCGGCCCTGGACGTCGTGCCACGGATGCGGGATGCCGTCGAGAGCGTTCCCGGCGCGACGGTGCTGGTGGGCGGTACGAGCGCGATCAACTTCGACGTCGACGAGGCCAACAGGCACGACCTCGAATTGATCGCGCCGCTTGCGCTGCTGGTGATGGCGATCATCCTCGGGATCCTTCTGCAGGCCGTCGTGGCGCCGCTCGTCCTGCTCGCCAGCGTGGTGCTCTCCTTCGCCTGCACCCTAGGCATATCGATCCTGTTCATCCGGTACGTCGTCGGCGACGCGGGATTCGACTCCTCGATCCCGATCTTCGCCTTCATCTTCCTGGTCGCCCTCGGGATCGACTACACGATCTTCCTGATGGCGCGGGTCCGGGAGGAGGCCCGCAGGCACGGCACCCGGGAGGGCATGCTGCGGGCCCTCGCCGCCACTGGACCGGTGATCACGAGCGCCGGGGTCATCCTCGCGGGCACCTTCTCGGTGCTGATGACGCTCCCGGTGAGCTTCACCTTCGACCTCGGGTTCATGGTGGCGCTGGGCATCCTGCTCGACACGTTCATCGTCCGGACGATCATGGTCCCGGCTGCCGTGGAGGTCATCGGGGACAAGATCTGGTGGCCGTCCACCGCTCGCGCCGGCGGCAGGCTGCGCGAGGAGACCGGCGAGCACGCCATCCCGGAGCCCGCTGAGGCCGGCTAGCGGCCCTTCCAGCCCGGCTTGCGCTTCTCGGCGAAGGCGGCGACGCCCTCGCGGAAGTCCTCGGAGCGGAAGCAGGACTCCCGGAGCTCGATCAGTTCCCGTTCCTGGTCAGGCGTCAGGCGCGAGTAAGAGTTGAGCGTCTCGATCGCGTGCTTGTTGCCGCGCATGGAGAGCGGAGCGTTGGCGGCGATCTCGGCCGCCAGCTCGACGGCTGCCGAATCCAGCTCGTCGTCGGCCGCCACCCGGTTGACCAGGCCGATCTGCTCGGCCCGGTCGGCGGTCACGTTGTCGCCCGTCAGGAAGAGCTCCTTGGTCCGCGGCACTCCGATCGTGTCGATGAAGCGCTGCAGCCCGGTGTGGCCGTAGATCAGCCCGAGCTTCGCGGGCGGCATGCCGAGCTTGGCGCCGCGGGCGCAGATCCGCAGGTCGCAGCAGAGCGTGAGCTCGAGCGCCCCGCCGAGGGCATGGCCGTTGATCGCGCAGAGGACGGGCCAGGGGTGGGCCGCTACCGCGTCGAGCCCGCGCGCGAAGGGATGGGCGACCAGGGACTCGGCCTCCGTCTCGAACTCATCCTGCGAGAAGCCGCCGATGTCGTACCCCGCCGAGAAGATGCCCCCAGCTCCTGTGAGGATCACGCAGCGCACCTCGATGCCACGGTCGAGGGAGGGCATCGCCTCGGCGATGCCGTTGAGCGTCTCGTGATCGAGTGCGTTGCGCGAGTCCGGCCGGTTGAGCGTCAGCCTGGCGACCGCCTCCGCGGGCTCGTCTAGGAGCAGCTTGCCCCCCGCCAACTCTTCTGCCATGGGGGCTGAGGCTATTCGAGGACGACCAGGACGTCGCCCTCGGAGACGGACTGGCCCTCCTCGACGCGGATCTCGGCGACCTTGCCGGGATCCTCGGCCTCGACGGGCATCTCCATCTTCATCGACTCGAGGATGACGACGGTTTCGCCCTCGCCGACCTGGTCCCCGACCGCGACCTCGATCTTCCAGACCGTCCCCGTGATGTGGGCCTCTACGTCCGCCACGCGCGGCGGGGACAATATCCGGCGGTGATGCGGGAAAGCGCGGCGGGGCGGGTGTGCATCGTGGCGGCCCGGAACGAGGCCGAGCGGATCGGAGAGGCGCTCGGCGCGCTCAAGGAGGCGCTCCCCGGTGCCCGCCTGCTGGTCGCCGACGACGCCTCGAGCGACGGGACGGCCGAGATCGCGATGAGCGCCGGCGCCTGGGTGGTGCGACGCGGCCGCCTCCACGGGAAGGGCGCGAATGTGACGGCTACGGCACGGGCGGCGGTCGGCGAGTTCGACGGGCGAGCAACCGTTCTCCTCTGCGACGCCGACCTCGGCTCGAGCGCAGGGCGGCTCGTCCCGCTCGCGGAGGCGGTCGAGGACGAGAGGTGCGACCTCGCAATCGGCGCCTTCCAGCAGCTGCGGGGCGGTGGATTCGGCATCACGTTGCGGTATTCGCGACGGGCGGTGGAGACGAGCTGCGGAGCTCATCTCGAGTCGCCGTTGTCGGGCCAGCGGGCGATGCGGCTCTCGACGCTGCGGGAGCTGCTCCCATTCGCTGACGGCTGGGGGATGGAGACGGGCATGACGATCGACGCCGCTCGGGCCGGCTACCGGATCGAGGAGATCGCGCTCCCGCTCGAGCACCGGGCCACGGGGCGCACCCCGGCGGGCTTCATCCACCGCGCCCGCCAGCTCCGCGACATCCGCCGGGCCGCGCGGGCGCGGGCCAGATAGCGTCTCGGCAAGATGAACCTGGCGATCGACCAGGGGACCACCGGGACCACCTGCATCGTCTTCGACGATGAGGGGAGTGCGCGCGGCCGCGCCTACAGCGAGTTCGAGCAGCACTTCCCCCGGCCCGGGTGGGTGGAGCACGACGCTGCCGAGATCTGGGACGTCACCCGGAAGGTGGCGATTGGGGCGCTCGCCGACGCGGGCATCCAGGGATCGGACCTGAACGGCATCGGGATCACCAATCAGCGTGAGACCGTCGTCGCCTGGGACCCGTCGACCGGCGAGCCGGTGCACCGCGCCCTCGTCTGGCAGGACCGGCGCACCGCCGCCCGCTGCGACGAGCTTCGCGAAGGGGATCACGAGGCGCTGATCCGGGAGCGGACCGGGCTGGTGATCGACCCCTACTTCTCCGGCACCAAGATCGAATGGCTGATCCAGAACGCCGACCTGCCGGACGGAGTGGCCTTCGGGACGATCGACTCCTGGCTCGCCTTCAAGCTCACCGGCCGCCACCTGATCGACTACTCGAACGCCTCGCGCACGATGCTCTTCGACATCCGCGAGCTCTCCTGGGACGAGGAGCTCTGCGGCTTGCTCGGAGTCGAGGTGGACTCACTGCCCGAGCCCGTGCCGTCGTCGCAGGTGTATGGCACGACATCGGTCTTCGGCGGCGAGGTGCCGGTGGCCGGCATCGCTGGGGACCAGCAGGCGGCGCTCTTCGGGCAGGCCTGCCACCAGCCCGGCGAGACCAAGAACACCTACGGGACGGGCAGCTTCGTCCTGCTCAACACGGGCAACGAGGCGACCGAGCCGGGGGAGGGGCTGCTCACCACCGTGGCTTGGGGGATCGGAGACGCCGACGTCGTCTATGCACTCGAGGCTGCCGTCTTCGTCACCGGCGCCGCGGTGCAGTGGCTGCGCGACGGCCTCCGGATCATCACCCACGCCGCGGAGACCGAGGACCTGGCCGCATCGCTCGACTCGAACGACGACGTCTACTTCGTCCCTGCGCTGACTGGCCTTGGCTCGCCGCACTGGGACCCCTACGCCCGGGGCACGATCGTCGGCCTGACGCGCGGCGCGACCCGTGCGCACTTCGCCCGCGCCGCCCTGGAGTCCATCGCCTACCAGACCGTCGACGCGGTGCGCGCGCAGGAGGCCGCGTCCGGCGAGAGCATCCCTTCGCTGAAGGCCGACGGTGGCGCGGTCGCAAACGCCTGGCTGATGCAGTTCCAGGCGGATGTGCTCGGGGTGCCGGTGATCGTCCCCGAGGTCGCCGAGACGACCGCCCTCGGGGCGGCCTACCTCGCCGGCATCGCCACCGGGCAGTGGACCGAGGAGCAGGTGCGGGAGATGTGGCGCGAGGAGGCGCGGTACGAGCCGCGGATGGAGGAGCCCGAGAGGGAGGAGCTGCTCGGCCGCTGGCGCGAGGCCGTGGCGCGTTCGCGTGGCTGGAGTAGAGGGGGCTGATGCGCGTTATCCGCACGCGCGGATGACGCCGCATGCCGTCGCTGGATCGCCACCCGCGCCCTCGCAGGTAGTAACCACTACCCGCTTCGAGCGCGCGCGGCGACCAGCTCGGCCTGCGGCGCCCCCGCGCACACGCCTAACGCCCATCAGCCCCCCGGGCGTAACTTGAACCTGCAGAACGGGTAGGAATCAACACGTGCCGCCGTCTTCGACGGCGTTTTTTTCACGGAAATGCCCACGGTGAACCCCAAGGACATGAAGCCGCAGGTCTACAAGGACCCGCGCCCGGCCGAGATGTTCACGCAGTACCACCGCAGCGCGCGGCGGGGCGTCGGCTGGATCTACGACCTCGCCCGGGTGATCCTCACCATCCCGACCATTCTCATGTACCGGGCAAGGGCGATCGGCGTCGAGAACGTGCCGCTCGCCGGGCCGGTGATCCTCGCCCCGAACCACTTCAGCCAGTGGGACCACTTCTTTGCCGCCGTCTACCTGCATCGGAAGGTCCAGTTCATGGCGAAGTCGCAGCTCTTCAAGAACCCCGCGATCAAGTTCATCTTCAAGCACGGCGGCGCGTTCCCCGTCCGGCGGGGGCATCACGACGAGGAGGCATTCATCACCGCCAACACCATCCTCGACCGCGGCGGGACACTCCTGATGTACGCCGAGGGCGGTCGGTCGCGGACGGGCGACCTCGGCGAGCCGAAGCGCGGCATCGGCAAGATCGCGCTCGAGAGCGGCGCCCCGGTCGTTCCCGTCGCGATCCACGGCTCGGCACATGTGCGCGGCTGGAGGCGGCTGCGCTTCCCGAAGGTGACGATCCAGTACGGCGAGCCCGTCACCTTCCCGGTCAACGCGGAGCCGGATCGGGACGAGCAGCAGCAGGTGGCGAATCAGATCTTCGACCGGGTCCGGGCGATGTACGTCGACCTCGAGGAGAACGGCCGGCGCGACGTGCTGCGGCGCCTTCGCGAGGGACTTCCCGTGGCCTCCCCGGAGCCCGGAGCGCACCACGAGTCGGGTCGCGCCTGACTGGATTAAACGGTCGCGCCTACCGCGCGCCCTCGCATCACTCCTCGTAGCGCGGCTCGAGCTTCTCCCAGAACTCAGGGTCGTGGCCCGGGACCATGAGCGCGTAGGGATAGGTGCGCCGGTAGGCCTGTAGCTCGCGGAGCGAGCGGCGCCAGTTGTGCTCGTCGGCCATCATCAGCGGCTCCGCCCGCCCCTCGAACTGCTTCCAGTCGTAGGCGGCATCACCGACGACGACGAAGTCGCGGCGCGGGAGCCGCAGGATCACCGAGGTGTGGCCGGCGCTGTGCCCGGGCGTGTAGACGAGGCGCACGGAGCCGTCGCCGAAGAGATCGAAGCTGCGGCCGAACGGACCGTACGACTCGATGAAGCCGGCATCGAAGTCGACCGAGTGGTACTCGAAGGCGAAGTCGTAGTGCGTGGGGTGGTAACCACGCAGCAGCGGAAAGCGGCCGCTGGTCGCCTCCTCCCATTCGGTCTTGCTGAGGACGAACTGCGCCTCGGGGAACGCCTCGATGCCGGAGGCGTGGTCCTCGTGTAGGTGCGTGAGGACGACGAAGGCGATGTCAGAGGAGTCCAGGCCGCGCTCGCGGAGCTGCGAGACGGTGTCCTTGCCCTCCTCAACCCGGTAGTGCTTGCCCGAGAAGCGGCCCAGGTTGTCTCGGGGATTCCGCGCGACCGAGGGGTGGAGCCCGGCGTCGATCAGAATGTTGCCCGCGCTCGGGTGGCGGACCAGGAAGACTGGGACCGGCCGGACCTCCCACGACTCGGGTGACGAGCCAACGC
>JBKPTM010000063.1:0-5581 GCA_046765935.1 Actinomycetota bacterium
CTCCGGCGCGTGGGTGACCATCACCACCGTTTGGTCGAACTCGTCCACCGCCTGCCGGAGCAGGCGCAGGACGTCCTCGGACGCCTTGGAGTCGAGGTTGCCCGTCGGCTCGTCGGCGAAGACGACGGCAGGCCGGGAGACCAGGGCCCGGGCAACCGCCACCCGCTGCTGCTGGCCGCCGGAGAGCTCAGAGGGCAGGTGCGTGCGGCGGTCCTCCAGCCCGACGGTCTTGAGCAACTGCTCGAGCCAGGCCTTGTCGGGCTTGCGACCTGCGATCGAAAGCGGCAGCACGAGGTTCTCCTCGGCCGTCAGCACTGGCAGCAGGTTGAAGAACTGGAAGATGAAGCCGAGCTTGTCGCGCCGCAGCTTGGTCAGGTCGGCGTCGTCGAGAGCGGTGATGTCGGTGCCGTCGATCAGCACCCGCCCGCCGGTCGGGCGGTCGAGCCCGGCCAACACATGCAGGAGCGTCGACTTGCCGGAGCCCGACGGCCCCATGATCGCGGTGAAGCGGTCCCGCTCGAAGTCGACGCTGACGTGGCGAAGGGCGTCCACCGCCGCATCGCCCTCCCCGTAGCGGCGGCTGACATCGATCGCCTGGACGATGTCGCCGTCGTGTTCCGCCGCGGCGGCGGGCGCTCGTGCCTCTGTCTGCTCTTCCACTCGATCGGTCATCCGTGACTACCCCCGCGCTCTCGTAGGACCGGCCGCAAGCTAGCGATTCAGACCGCCCTGCGTCCATACTGGATGACCCGATGTCGGTCGAGGGAACGATCAGGGGCAGCTCAGGGTTGTCCCCAGGATCTCGGTTCGCCGGGTTCAGGATCGAGCGCACGCTCGGCCACGGCGGCATGGGCATCGTCTATCTCGCGCGCGAGGTCCGCCTCGATCGGGACGTGGCCCTGAAGGTGATCAGGACCGAGCTCGCCCAGGACGAGCGCTTCCGAGCCCGCTTCCAGGAGGAGTCGCGGACCGCCGCATCGATCGAGCACCCGCGCGTGGTCACGGTCTTCGGAGCCGGCGAGCGCGACGGGCTCCTCTACGTGGCCATGCGATTCGTGCCGGGCCGCGACCTGGGGAGGCTGATCTCCGCCCGCGGCCCGCTGCCGGCCGACGCGGCCGCCCCGCTCGTGGCACAGGTCGCCGACGGACTCGACGCCGTCCACGAGGCTGGACTCGTGCATCGCGACGTCAAGCCGGCGAACGTGCTCGTCGGCGAGGCCGGGCCCGCTGAGGACGGGCCCGCGGCCTACCTGACGGACTTCGGCCTGGCGAAGATCGCGGCCTCGACCAGCGGCCTGACCGCGACCGGCGAGGTGATCGGGACGGTGGACTACATGGCGCCCGAGCAGATCGAGGGACGGCGCGTCGACGCCCGCACCGATGTCTACGCGCTGGGCTGCGTGCTCTTTCACGCGGTGATGGGCGACGTGCCGTTCCCGGAGCGGGAGAGCTCGGCGAAGATGTGGGCGCACCTCAATGAGCCGCCACCGGCCGTCGGTTCGCGAGATGACGGGCGCTCGGCGCTCGACCCGGTGATCCGCCGGGCTCTCGCCAAGGATCCGCGCGACCGGTACCCCTCCGCCGGCGACCTCGGCCGCGCCGCGCTGGCGGCGACCCGCGGCGAGGCCATCACCGAACCTGAGCACCCGGTCGGCGTCGGCGACGCCGCGCCGCTCCCCGAGACAATTCCGCTCGCGGTGACGGCGCCGACGGAGCGCCTCCCGCGCCGGCGCCGCAAGGGGCGCCGGCGACTGCGGCGGTTCGGCATCGCCTTCATCGCCCTGCTGATCGCGGCCGGGCTCACCGTCGGCGCCCTGATCGCCGTTCCGAAGCTCACCGACTCCGACAACCCGCCCTCGCAGCCGACCGGCGTCACGGTTCCCTCGCTGGCAGGCCAGCGTCTCGACGTCGCCGAGCAGCGCCTCGATGACCTCGGCCTGCGCTCCAGCGAGGTGGGCGGCGGGCTTTTCGGAGTCATCTTCGCCTCCGACTGGGAGGTCTGCGACACCTCGCCCGCAGGAGGCGCGACCGTCCGCCCGCGCTCGACCGTCAAGCTTCTGATCGATCACCTGGGCGCCTGCTGATCCGCATCTGCAGCAGCGCCACCGTCACGCTGCCGAGTAGTAGGGTCGGGTTCTGGACAGTCGTCGCCAGGGACTGACCCGAAAGGAGTGCCGATGGCCACAACCACTCTGTCGAAAGAGATACTCGAGACCCACCCGTGGCCGGCTCAACTCGACCGCGATCTGGCGGCCCGTTGCATCGACGAGTGCCTTGCATGCCTGCAGACCTGCACGGCGTGTGCTGACGCCGACCTGGCCGAGGACGACGTCGCCGAGATGCGCAGGTGCATTCGCCTCTGCCTGGACTGCGCGGACGCCTGCGATGCCACCCTTCGCCTGCTCAGCCGGCAGACGGAGTACGTCGCGTCGACCGCGAGGGCGCAGGTGGCCGCGTGCTTGGAGCTCTGTGCGATCTGTGCCGGTGAGTGCGAGCGCCACGCCGACCACCACGAGCACTGCCGCATCTGCGGCCAGTCCTGCAGGCGGTGCGAGGAGGCCTGCTCGGCGGTGCTGGACGCGATCGGGGAGGTGCGATGAGCCCAAGCGACTTCAAGGACGCCCTGCAGGACAAGAGCGAGGTCAAGCTCACAGTCACCGGCCGCAAGTCCGGAAACGAGAGCACCCGCCCGATCTGGTTCGTCGAGGACGGTGACCGGGTCCTCCTGATGCCCGTCGGGGGGCGAACGGCGAACTGGTACCGGAACGTCCTCCAGACGCCCGACATCCGGCTGGGGGCCGACGGAGCCGAGCTGCGGGTGACCGCGAAGCCGGTTGAGGATGCCTCCGCCGTCGCGGACACCATCGAGAAGTTCGGCGAGAAGTACGGCGCCGACCGGGTCAAGGAGTACTACCCGAACCAGGACGCCGCGGTCGAGGTCCCGCTCAGCTAGGCAGGGAGTCCGCTCGGGCCGGAGCAGTCGCGGCGGCTTTCGCCTCCTCGGCGGGCTCGGAATCCACCGGCGGAACGCCGGCGACCTCGTAGGCCTCCTGCTGGTCGAGGGTCTCGCGCTCGAGCAGCGCGTTGGCGAGAGCGTCGAGCTGCTCCCGGTGGTCAGTGAGCATGGCGATCACGTCGCGCTCTGACTCCTCGACAATCCGCTGGACCTCCTTGTCGACCAGCTCCTGGGTCGTCTCGGACGCCGGCGACGCGCCGGGCAGCAGCGGCCCGTTCTGGCGGCCGTCTGTGACGGCGATCGGACCGACCGCGTCGCTCATCCCCCAGCGACCGACCATGCCGCGCGCCACCTGGGTCAGGTTCTGGATGTCCGACTCGGCGCCGGTCGAGAGGTCGTCGAAGACGACCTTCTCCGCTGCGCGGCCGCCGAGCGCGACCTTGATCTGGGCGAGGAGCTCCTCGCGGCGGTAGTTGTAGCGATCGCTCTCCGGGGTCGAGAGCGTGACGCCGAGGGCCTGCCCGCGCGGGATGATCGAGATCTTCCGGACCGGATCGGCGCCGGGGGTGAGCATCCCGACCAGGGCGTGGCCGGACTCGTGGTAGGCGGTGCGCTGGCGGTCCGCGTCGGTCATCACCACCTGGCGCTCGGCGCCGAGGATGATCTTCTCGATCGCGTCGGTGAAGTCGCGCTGTTCGACCTTCGGGTGGTCGCGGCGAGCGGCGAACAGCGCGGCCTCGTTGACGAGCAGGGCGATGTCGGCCCCGGTGGAGCCCGGGATCGAGGCCGCGAGCCGCTCGAGGTCGACATCGTCCGCGAGCGGCACGTGGCGGGTGTGGATCTCGAGGATCTCCACCCGCCCGTTCCGGTCGGGAGGGTTGACGGCGATGCGACGGTCGAAGCGGCCCGGACGCAGCAGCGCCGGGTCGAGGATCTCGGGGCGGTTGGTCGCGCCGAGGACGATCACGTTCGTGCCCGGCTCGAAGCCGTCCATCTCAGTGAGGATCTGGTTCAGCGTCTGCTCGCGCTCATCGTTGCCGCCGCTGAGCCCGCCCACGTTGCCCGAGCGCGAGCGGCCGATCGCGTCGAGCTCGTCGATGAAGACGATCGCCGGCGCTGCCTCCTTGGCCTGCTTGAAGAGGTCGCGCACCCGCGAGGCGCCGACGCCCACGATCGCCTCGACGAACTCCGACGCCGAGATCGAGAAGAAGGCGGCGTGTGCCTCACCCGCAACCGCACGGGCGAGGAGGGTCTTGCCCGTACCGGGCAGCCCGTAGAGAAGGACGCCGTGCGGGACCCGCGCGCCGAGCTTCGTGTAGCGCTGCGGGTTCTTCAGGAAGTCGACGATCTCGACCAGCTCGTCCTCGGCCTCGTCGATCCCCGCGACATCCTTGAAGCTGACCCGCTGCTGCTCGCCGGCCTGGGCGCGCCGCGCAGTGGAGCGGCCGAAGCCGCCGAGCACGCCGCCCCGTCCCCCTCCCGCCTGTCGGCGGATCAGCCAGATGAAGAAACCGATCAGGAGAAGCGTCGGCAGGAAGCCGAGCAGGATCGTCCCCAGGGTCGAGCGACCGGAGTCCGGAGCTTCGGCGTTGATCACCACGTGGTGGTCGGTGAGTAGGGCTGTTACCTGCGCCGGATCGATGAACGAGGGGACCTCGGTCTTGAACTTCGTATCGACCGTCACCGGTTTGGCGTCGCCGGGCGGGTCGTAGGTCGACTGGTGATTCAACTCGCCTTCGATGGACTCGCCCTTCGAGCTGATCTCCTTGACGTTGTTCGCCGTCACCTGGTTGACGAAGAAGGGCTGGTAGGGCACGCGCGGACGACTCGCCGGTCCGCTGGTGAGCACCGAGATCAGGATGTTCACCGCCAGGAGCCCGAGCAGGAAGGCGATGAACATCCGGCTCCGGGGCACCATCGGCGGCTTCGGCGGAGGCGGGGCGCCGCGGCCGTCGGGCGCGGGGTCGACGCGCCACCCGGGCGGATGCTGCGCCGGCGGCGAGGCATTGGGCGGCGGCGACTGCCGCCGCGGTTCGCTCTCGGCGGGTGAGTCGGAGGGCTTGGCGGGTGAGTCGGAGGCCAAGGGTCGAATGTACTCCCTGTCGGTCAGCGAGCCAGCCGCAGGCGTAGGTTTCGCCCGATGGCTCGGTTCGTCGTCCAGCTTCATGACGCCACCACCCTCCACTTCGATCTGCGCCTGGAGATCGGCGAGGTACTGCGCTCCTGGGCGGTCCCGAAGGGACCGTCTTTAGACCCGGCCGTGCGACGCCTGCCGGTCCCGGTCGAAGACCATTCGCTCTCGGCCGGAGAGTTCGAGGGGCGCCACGAGGGAACGGCACGCGGGACCGGCGCCGTGATCATCTGGGACGAGGGTGTGGTCGAAAGCCTCCGAGATGAGCCCGATCACCTCTCATTCGTGCTTCGCGGGGAGAAGCTCAGCGGCCGCTTCGGCCTGACGAAGACCGACGAGCGCCGCTGGATCCTCGTCAAGGCAAACGACGAGCAGGCCCGCCCGGGGTCCGATGTCGTGGCCGAGCGACCAGCCAGCGTGCGCAGCGGCAAGACCTGGCAGCAGATAGCGGAGGAGTCGCCTTAGCCGGCGTCGCCGGCGCGCCACTCCTTCAG
>JBKPTM010000064.1:0-3818 GCA_046765935.1 Actinomycetota bacterium
CGCTCGACGCGGCGCGGGAGTCGTTCCTGATGCACGAGATCGAGCCGACGCTCGATGCCTTCGAGGAGGAGTTCCGGCTCGCGGAGGTCTCGGCCTAGCCCGATCTGCCGGCCGACGGCGATGACTAAGATTTCCGCCCGACGATGAGCATCACGGTGAAGATCCCCGCCCAGCTCCGTGCCGCCACCGGCGGCGAGGGCGAGCTCGAGGTCGACGGGTCGACCGTGGGCGAGGCGCTCGTCGCGGTCTTCGATCAGCACGACGGGCTGCGCGAGCGGATCACCCAGGACGGCGACCTTCGGCGCTTCGTCAACGTGTACGTCTCGGGCGAGGACATCCGCTTCCAGGACGGCCTCGACACACAGGTCTCCGACGGGGACGAGGTGACGATCCTCCCCGCCGTCGCCGGCGGCTGACCGCCGCGATTCGGAGCGGAGGGCGGCGGGTAGGGAAGGGCGCGTGAGGAGAGCCCTGACAGCGCTCGCGTTGCTGGCCGTCCTCGGCTTGGTCGCTGCGCCGGCCGATGCGGGCAAGCGCCATCGCCACAAGCACAAGCCCGCCGGCGTGAAGGGCGTGGTCCTCAACAGCACCTGCGCAGGAGCCTGCGCGGAACCGCCCCCGCCGCCACCGCCGTACACCGGAATGGTCACGGTGACGGTGCAACGAGCGAGCGATGGCGTGCAGGTGGCGAGCCAGGAGACGAGCGACGGTCACTTCAGGCTGCGGGTGAAGCGAGGCCTGTACGACGTCAGCGCGATCCCGCCGAACCCGCCGACCTGCCAGCCGACGCCGGAGACGGTCTGCCCCGCCCAGGCGGGTGACAACCCGATGATCATCGCGCCGTGCATGACAGGCGAGACCAAGCAGGTCCAGGTGACGAGGCACCACTTCGCCTACGTCGAGTTGCACGTGCAGAACGTCTGCATCGTGTAGTCCCAGAGCAGCTCCGGGCGAGGCGGCCGGAAGTGGCCTAGCCCGCGCTTGGCAGAGCACAGACCCGGACGGGGCCCGAGCCGACCAAAGCGAGGCGCCAGGGACGCCCGGATCGGTCGGAGGGCATGCCGAGGCTCGCCGGCTGCCCGGCCCCCAGCTGGCCCAGATCGACGGCCGGGTGGTCCGCGAAGCGCACGAGATGGACGCCGGCGGGTTCCGTCGCGGTCGTCAACACGTACGTGCCGGGCCGCAGGGGCCACGCGCGACTCCCGCTCGGCGAGGCCGGAACCTGCACGCACGCCTCATCCCGGCCGGGATTGCCTCCCTCTCCCGCTTGCAGGCGAATCCCGGTCACCGAGGCCATCAGCTGGTCGGCGACCTCTCGCTGCACCTCGCTGCCGGAGACCAGCTCGGATTCCGTGTAAGCGGGGGATCCGAAGGCGTCCACTGCCGAGAAGTAGCTGCCGGCAGTGAACTGGGTGAGGAGCTCGAGGTTGACGGTGGTGTCGGGGGCGACGCTCGGGCGGGCGATCTCGAGCGCCGCCAGCCTCGCCCGCACGAGATTGGTGACGCCCTTCTGGCGGTCGTAGCCCTTGTCCAGGTAGATCAGCCCGCTGACCACGGCCGCGGTCGTAACCACGGCGGCAGCTGCGAGGACGCGCCGATCCGGCCGATACCCCCGTAGGACCTCGGCGGCGAGAAGGAGCGCGAAGACCGCGCCCGGGTACTGGTAGCGAGGGTTCGTGGGAAGCCTCCACTCCAGGTATGCGTTGAACGCGGCGAACACCCAGAAGGAGCCGCCCAGGGCGATCGCCGTGGCGAGGCCGCGAGAGACCCGGCCCAGGCGCCTGATCCGCAGGATCGCGATCACCGCGAGGACCACGAACAGGATCTCGCCCCAGACGAGACCGACCGGCTGCGATCCGTCGCCGCCGAGCGGTGTCGCCAGTCCGAGCAGCGAGGCAATCGCTTGCGAGATCGCCTCGAAGACGTACTTGGGCGACACCAGCACGTTGTGCAAGGTGAGTGTCTCGGGACCCTTGTGGCCCCAGCCGACGAACCAGACGACGTAGAGCACGAGCGGCACGATGGCGACGTAGAGCCGTCCGCGGCGGGGTGGGGGCGCCATCGCGACGCTCACCAGGGCCGCGACCGCGAACGAGATGCCCAGCTCCGAAAACGCGGTTGCGACGACGAGGAGCCCGCACGCGACCTGGTCGCCCCGCTGGTCGTCGCGCTGCAGCGCCAGCAGAGCGAAGAGCCCGGCGGCGATCGAACCGAAGAGTCCGACCTGGAATGACCACAGAAGGTCGACCCACGCGGCCCCGAGGAAGAGGATCAGGGTGGAACCGGCCAGCGCCAGGCCATCGCCCACGCAGCGGCGGAGGTAGGCGAACAACCCGACCACGCTCAGCAGGAAGGCGGAGGTCCCGACGATCTGGAAGGGGAGAGCGGAGCTCATCCCGAAGACCTCGAGAAGCGCCTTGTAGATCGCGACCGGGATCACCGCGATGTGGTCGTTGTGCGGGTCGAGGAAGACCGAGGGGCTCGAGCCGCGCCGGTCGAGGAGGAACTTCCAGTCGTCTCCGAAGAACGTGAGATGGGACTGGAGGATCAGGAGAAACGTCCCCGAGCAGGCCAGGGCGACGATCAGCCCGAGAACGGCCGGATTCCGCAGGTGGGACGTTGACGCGCGGACGTCGCGGCGCGGCGTCTCATCGACGTCAACCGTGGCGGCGCCGCTCACAGCGCGCCCGGCAGGATTTGAACCTGCGGCCTCTCGCTCCGGAGGCGAGCGCTCTATCCACTGAGCTACGGGCGCTGGGTCGCTCAGTGTAAGGCGGTACTCCGGGGTACTACGGCCGTACCGGCGAGGACGCAATCGCGCGCACGTCCCCGCACGGGCCGCGCCCCTAGGCTTGGCGCGTCATGGATCTCTCGGTCGTCTTCCTCGGAACCGGCGGCTCCGTGCCCTCGGCGCGGAGGGCGACCGCGTGCGTGCTGATCCGCTCCGGTGGGAGCAGGATCCTCGTCGACGCGGGGGAGGGAGCCCAGCGCCAGATGATCAACTCGACCGGCCTCGTCCAGGTCGACGACATCTACCTCACGCACTTCCACGCCGACCACTACCTCGGGCTGCCGGGCCTGCTCAAGACCTACGACCTGCTCGAGCGCCGGGCGCCGCTGCGGGTCATCGGGCCCGCGGGGCTGATCGGCCTGTTCGATGCGCTCCGCCGGATCTTCGGCAGGCTCCGCTACGACATCGAGCTCGTCGAGCTCGAGCCCGGGGAGGGGATCGAGCACGACGGCTTCGAGATGCGGGCCTTCGGGGTCGAGCATCGGATGACGGCCCTCGGCTTCGCCTACGTTGAGCCGGAGCGTCCCGGCCGCTTTGACGTCGACGCCGCGCGCGGCCTCGGGATCACCGACGCCCGCGACTTCGGCCGGCTGCAGAGGGGTGAGACGATCTCAGTGACCGGTTCAGAGGTGCGACCCGACCAGGTGATGGGCGAGCCACGCCACGGTCGCAAGCTCGTGATCACCGGCGACACCGCTCCCTGCGAGATGACGCGGGTCGCGTCTCACGCCGCCCAGCTCCTCGTCCACGACGGCACCTTTGCGATCGAGGAGGCCGCGCGCGCGGTGGAGACCGGCCACTCGACCGCCCGCGACGCCGCCCAGCTCGCGGTCGACGCCGAGGTCGGCATGCTCGCGATCGTGCACGTCTCCTCCCGCTACAACGTCTCGAAGGTCCTCGACGAGGCGCGCGAGACCTTCCCCAACACCGTCGCCCCGCGGGACTTCGACCTGATCGAGATCCCCTTCCCAGAGCGCGGGGAGCCCCATCTGGTCGAAGACGGAGCCAGGCACCGTCCGGAGGCGCG
>JBKPTM010000065.1:0-3755 GCA_046765935.1 Actinomycetota bacterium
AAGGAGCGGTCGAAGCGGAAGAGCCGCGCCGCCGTCCGCTTCTTCCGGCGCCTCTTCGGCTGGCTAGAGGATTCCGACTCGGTCGGGGGGCCAGTAGGTGGCGAAGGCCTTGCCGATGATCCAATCTCGGGGGACTGGTCCCCAGAAACGGCTGTCGTCGCTCGAGCCACGGTTGTCGCCCATCATGAAGTAATGATCGGGCGGGATGGTGATCTGTTCCGGCAAATTGCAGGCTCCTCCTGGCGTACAGGGGTTGATGAAGTCCTCGGAAGCGATCTTTCCGTTGACCACCGGGTGACCGTCCTGGACGCTCAGAGTGTCCCCCGGCCCGGCGACGATGCGCTTGATGAAGTTGACGTCCGACTCGTCGGGCGTCGGCTGATCGCACGCGGCACCGCTCGACCCGCCGGCGCCGGTCCTCGGGTCACCGCACTCGCCGCTCCCGGCCCCGCCCTCAGCCCCCTGCGGAGGGTGAAAGACCACGATGTCGCCGATCTTGGGATCGGTGAAGTGGTAGATGAAGCGATTCACCAGGACCCGCTGCCCTACGTCGAGGGTGGGCTCCATCGACTCCGACGGGATCTGGTACGGCTTGACGATGAAGGCCTGGATGCCCAGCGCCAGCCCGAGCGCGAGCGCGACGATGATGACGAGCTCGAGGAGCGCGCCCTGGGTGCTGTGCGGTCGCGGGATTCTCAGTCTTCTGCCTCGTCGGGGGAGGCGTTGGCCTTCGCCTTCTGCTCAGGCTCCGACGCCGCCTCCGCCGTCTCCCCACCATTCGCACCCTGCTGATCCCCTTGCGCGGCCTCATCCTGTGCCGGCTGCTCCTGGTCGGCGGTTTCCTCCGCCGGCTGCTCGTCCGCGGCGGGCTGCTCCGCCTCCTCCTCGGCGGGCTCCACGACCTCCGCCTCGGCCTCGCTGACTGGGACGCCCTCGGCGTCGACCGCCTCCGCGTCCTCGGGTGCGACGACGATCTCGTCCTCGATGCCCCAGCGCCGCTCCGCCACGCGGGCGCGCTTGCCGACCTTCCCGCGCAGGTAATAGAGCTTCGCCCGCCGGACGTCACCGCGCGCGGCGACCTCGAGCTTCTCGATCTTCGGAGAGTGCAGTGGGAACGTCCGCTCCACGCCGACGCCGAATGACTGCTTGCGAACCGTGAAGGTCTCGCGTGCCCCGCTCCCCTGGCGCTTGATCACGATGCCCTCGAAGACCTGGGTCCGCCGGCGATTTCCCTCGACGACCTGGAAGTGCACGCGCACGCGATCGCCGGCGGCGAATCTGGGGCGCTGCTTCAGCGCTCGCTTCTCGAGGTCTTCGATGACTGTGCTCATTGGGGGTGCGGATCGTCGGGGCCCGATCTGAGCGACGCCTAAAACGGCGGACGGAGCGGGACTCAAAAAATGCGCGTGGCCCAGGGCCTCGCGCAGCGACGCGAAATGCTAGCGGAGAGTCACGAGCCAGCCCGTTGGCGGGATTGCTCCTGGCGCCACTCCCGCACGCGCGCGTGGTCGCCGGAGAGCAGCACATCGGGGACTTTCCAGCCGTGGTACTCCGCCGGCCGGGTGTAGTGCGGGTACTCGGGCGCTCCCTCCAGGGCGGCGCTGTATGACTCCTCGACCGCGCTCTCGGCGTCGCCGAGGGAGCCCGGCAGCTTGCGCAGCACCGCGTCCGCGATCACCATCGCGGGGAGCTCGCCGCCCGCGAGGACGTAGCGGCCGATCGAGATCGTCTCGTCGACCAGGTGCTCGACCACCCGCTCGTCGAATCCCTCGTAGCGCCCGCAGAGCAGAGCCAGGTGGCTCTCCTCGGCGAGCTCGGCGGCGAGCGCCTCATCGAAGAGCCGGCCGGCCGGAGCGAGCGCGATCTTGCGAACTCGGTCGCGCTCGGAGCCGTAGACGGACTCGAGGGCGACGTCGACGACGTCCACTCGCATCACCATCCCGGCGCCTCCGCCGTAGGGGGCGTCGTCAACCTGCCCCGCGCCGAGCGGAGTCGTCTCCCGGTAGTTGTGAAACCGCATCTGGTTGCCGAGGTCGAGCGCGTTCGAGACGTGGCGCTGCCGGAGGAACCAGTCGAAGTGCTCCGGGAAGAGCGTGAAGACGTCGAGCTGCACTCAGTCCAGTATGTCGACGACCACGCGCTTCTCCTCGCGGGTCGCCGCGGCCTTCATCACGGAGCGCAGCGCGTTCGCCACCCGCCCGCCGCGGCCGATCACACGCCCGAGGTCATCCTCGGCTACCTCGAGCTCGAGCACCACCTCGCCGTCGATCTCCTCGACCTCGCTCACCTGGACGGCGTCGGGATCGGCGACCAGCGAGCGGGCGAGGAACTCGAGCAGGTCGCGCATCAGCCGCCGCGCCTAGCTACCGGTCGACTCGATGCCCTTGGTGCGGAGCAGGGTGGCGACCGTCTTCGTGGGGCGCGCGCCCTTCTCCAGCCAGTGCTTCGCGCGATCCTCGTCGATCACGATCAGGGAGGGATCGGGCTGCGGGTTGTACTGGCCGATCGTCTCGATCGTCCGGCCGTCGCGCGGTGAGCGCTGGTCGGCCACGACAACCCTCCAGATCGGGTTCTTCTTCGACCCGACCCTGCGAAGTCTGATTCTCACGGACATGCGGCGGCGGAGGTTAGACGATGCGTTACCGCATGCCCCGCATGAGCTGCTGAGGGTCGGGCATCTTGCCCTCGGAGAGCTGCTTCATCAGCTTGTTCATCTGGCCGAATTGCTTGACCAGCCGGTTGACGGCCTGGACGGTGGTGCCGGAGCCGGTCGCGATCCGCTTCCGGCGCGAGCCGTTGATCTCGCTCGGGTGGGCGCGCTCGTACGGCGTCATCGACTGGATGATGGCCTCGAGGCGATCCAACTCGCGCTCGTCGACCTGGCCCATCCCCCTCATCGCCTTGCCCATCCCGGGCATCATCTTCATCAGGTTCCCGAGCGGGCCCATGCGCCGGACCTGCTTCATCTGCTGGAGGAAGTCGTCGAGCGTGAACTGCTGCTTGCGGATCTTGCGCTCGAGGTCGGCGGCCTGGTCCTCGTCGAATTCGTCCTGCGTCTTCTCGATCAGCGACATGACGTCGCCCATGCCGAGGATCCGGCCGGCCATTCGATCCGGGTGGAAGCGCTCGAGCTCGTCGAGCTTCTCGCCGGTCGAGGCGTAGATGATCGGCTTGCCGGTGACGGCCCGGACCGAGAGCGCCGCGCCGCCCCGGGCATCGCCGTCGAGCTTCGTCATCAGCACGCCGTCGAAGTCGGCAGTCTCGGCGAAGCTCTCGGCGACATTGACGGCGTCCTGACCGGTCATCGCGTCGACCACCAGCAGGACGTCGTGGGGCTTCGTCACCTTGCGGACCTTCGCCAGCTCGTCCATCAGGTCCTGATCCACGTGCAGGCGGCCGGCGGTGTCGATGATCAGGACGTCGCGGTTCTCCTGCACTGCCTGATCGCGCGCCCAGGACGCGACCTTGACGGCGTCCGTCTCGCCGGGCTGGGAGTACACATGGACCTTGGCCTGGCTGCCGAGCTTCTCCAGCTGCTCCACCGCGGCCGGGCGCTGCAGGTCGCAGGCCGCGAGCGCGACGTCCTTGTTCTGCTTCTTCAGCAGCTTGCCGAGCTTGGCTGTGGCCGTCGTCTTACCGGAGCCCTGCAGCCCCGCCATCAGGATCACGGTGGGACCGCTCGGCGCCAACACGATGTCCCGGCCCGCCCCGCCCATTAGCTCCGTCAGCTCGTCGTTGACCGCCTTGATCACGGT
>JBKPTM010000066.1:0-3022 GCA_046765935.1 Actinomycetota bacterium
GGCCCTGTTCATCGCTCCGTCGATCAACTCCTACAAGCGCTATGCCGCGGAGAGCTGGGCGCCGACGTCAGTCTCCTGGGGCCGCGACAACCGCACGTGCGGCTTCCGCATCGTCGGACACGACCAGTCGCGGCGGGTCGAGTGCCGGATCCCGGGCGCGGACGCCAACCCGTACCTCGCCTTCGCCGCGCTCCTCGCGGCCGGGCTCGACGGGATCGAGAACGGGACAGATCCCGGCCCGGAGTTGAAGGGAAACGCCTACGAGGCCGCCGAGGCTGAGCCGTTCCCGTCATCTCTGCGCGAGGCGAAGGAACTCTGGGAGGGCAGCGACTTCGTCAAGTCAGCCTTCGGTGAGACGGTACAGAAGCACTACTCGAACTACGCGCGCTACGAGCAGCAGGAGTTCGACCAGGTGGTGACGGACTACGAGCGCCGCCGCATGTTCGAGCGCGGATAGTTAGGCCGTTGCGCCCACGCCCGCCGGAGTCGGCGGGCCGCCCTGCTGCGTCGTCGAGCGAGCGCGCTCCGGCTCCCCGACCACGATCACCCTGGTGGGTCGCTCGGCGAGCACGGTCTGCAGCGTCTTGCCGTAGAGCGGCGCACCGTTGCGGTAGCGGAGGCCCATGACCAGGGCGCTCGCCTTCAGCTGACGCGCCTCCTCGGCGATCGAGTGGCCGGCCTGATTGGGCCTCACCCGGTGGATGTGGCCGCTGACGCGCAATCCGCCGATCAGCTTGGCCTGCTCGATCTTCGACTGAGCCTCCTCCTCCTGCGGGCCGAGGGGGGCGTCGAGCGGCAGGTGGTTGGGCACCGTGACGATCGCGATCACGTGCACGGCGCGCCTCTTCTTGCTCGCCAGCTTGACCGCGGTGACCATCGTCTGCTCGTTGAAGGGCTCATCGTCCTCGACGGCGACCAGCACGCTCTTGTATTCGATCTCCTCCACGCCGAGCGGCTCCGGCAGCAGGACCTTGTGGGTCTGGGAGGGGGAGAGGCCAAGCGAGCGCCGGTAGAGCAGGTAGATCGTCGTGCCGAGGAGCATCCAGATCGCGCCGATCACGAGCGTCCGCGGGTTGAGGGCCATCACCACGATCCAGGCCGCGAACGTGCCGAGCCCCCCGAAGACCGCCGTGAGCGGCAGGTCGAACCCGAAGGCGCGGACGCTTCCGGGCGGCTTCCACTCCCGGTCCTTGTCGGGGTACCGCTGGCGCAGCTTGATCACCGAGATGTGGGCGATCGTGAAGGAGAGCATCGCGCCGAAGGAGTAGAGCGTGGCCAGCAGCTCGGTCTCGCCCGGGATCAGCGTGATCACCGCGATCAGGGAGAAGACCAGGATCGCTACGTACGGCGTGCGGAACGTGGGGTGGATCTGTCGCAGCCGCTCCGGCAGCTGGCGGTAGTGGCCCATCGAGAAGGTGAGGCGGGACACGCCGATCAGCCCCGCGTTGGTGGCGATCAGCAGGATCACGGCCGCCAGAACGCCGACGTAGTAGCGCAGCACATTGGTGAGGCCGGCGCCGAGGCCGAGGTTTTCCACGATCCCGAGCACCGGATCGTCGGCGAACTTTGATCCCAGGTCTGTGGCGTAACTGCCGTCCGCGAGATGGTGCACGGGCATCGCGGAGAGGGCGATCAGGGGCAGCAGCGCGTAGAGGCCGAGGACCGCCAGCACGGTCAGGCCCACGCCCTTGGGCACCGTCTTCGGGGCGTCCCTCGCCTCCTCGGACATGTTCGAGATCGTCTCGATCCCGGTGTAGGCGATCATCCCGACCGCGATCCCGAGGAAGAAGTCTCCCCAGCTCGGCGCGACCCCGAGGTGGACGTTGTCCACCAGGATGCTGGGGCTCAGGACCAGGAAGATCCCGATCGCGACCAGGATGATCTGGGTGCACAGGTCGGCGATCGCCAGGATCAGGTTGAGCCGCGTCGACTCCTGTGTCCCCTTGATGTTGATCGCGGCGAGGAAGACGATCACCGCGATGCCGCCGAGGATGTCGCCGGGCGAATGTCCCAGCGGCGACCAGAAGACCGCGAGGTAGTGCGGCACGAAGAAGGCCGAGATCGCGACCGTGATGATGTAGTTGAGCATCTGGCCCCAGGCCGCGAAGAAGCTGATCAGCTCGTTGAACGCGTGCCTGGCGAAGCTCGAGGAGCCGCCCGCCTCCGGGTACATCACGGTCGCCTCGGCGTAGGTCGCCGCCGTGGCCATGAAGATCAGGCCCGCGATCACGAACGCGACCGGGGTCAGTCCGAGGGCGAAGGCCGCCGTGACGCCCAGCGCGTAGTAGATCGACGAGCCCACGTTTCCGTAGGCAGCGGAGAAGAGCGCGCCCACGCCGTGGACTCGCGCCAGCGATTCGTCCCTTGGGATCCGTCGAGCCATGACAGCCCCTACCGAGGATACGCCCGGCTGCGGGCGGGCTTAGCTACCGGCCCGCTCGATCAGGGCCGGGATGACCCGGTCCTCCGGGTCCTCCTCCGGATGCCAGAGCACGCCGAGGGCAAAGGCGCCGTCGCTCGACTCGATCGCCTCGACGCTCTCGTCGTCGGTGGCCCAGGCGGTGGGGCGTAGGTCGTCGCCGACCCGGTCAACGCCCTGGTGATGATGGCTCTTCACCGTCAGCTGCTCGGTCCCGGCGGCACGGGCGGCCAGCGACCCCGGCTCGAGCCGGACATCGTGCTCTGCCCACGAACCCGGGATCGGGCGGTGGATCTGGTGGCCGAGCCGGTCCGGGATGTGCTGGTCGAGAGTGCCGCCGCAGGCCACGTTCAGCACCTCCATGCCGCGACAGATGCCGAGAAGCGGGATGCCGCGCTCGAGCGCGCCGCGCGCGAGCGCGATCTCGAAGCGGTCGCGGTCCGGATTGCTGCCGACCGTCTCCGGGTGCGCCTCGACGCCCTGGCTCTCCGGGTCGATGTCGGCGCCGCCGCCGAGCACCAGTGCATCGAGCCGGTTGAGGAGCTCGCCTGGATCCTCCTCAGCGAGCCGGTCCGGCGGCAGCATCGCCATCATGCCACCGGC
>JBKPTM010000067.1:0-3307 GCA_046765935.1 Actinomycetota bacterium
ATGTCGTGGAGTACGAAGGCGACGCGCTCGGCGGGGGAAAGATTCTCGAGCACGACCAGCATCGCGAGCCCGATTGAGTCGGCCAGCTCGGCCTCCTCGGCTGGGTTCTCCTCGGTCGCCTCGCTGACGATCGGCTCGAGGTGGTCGTCGGGTGATTCGCGACGGGCCTTCCGGGCGCGCAGCATGTCGAGGGCGACGCGGCCGACAACCGTGGTCAGCCAGGCACGTAGGTTCTCGACCTGGTCGGCGTCCGTCCGGCTGAGCCGGAGCCAGGCCTCCTGTACCGCGTCGTCGGCCTCGCCGGTCGTGCCCAGCATCCGGTAGGCGACCGAGTGCAGATGTTGGCGGTGCTCCTCGAACTGCTCGGCCAGAAGTGTGTCGTCGCTCACTGTCGGTCACGTCCTCTCGATCGGTTCCGTCATGGGGGTGACGAACCAAACGCGGCCGATGTGACGTGGGTCACAGTGGATCGAAACGAGATCATCTTGAACAAGATTATTGCTAGCTTGCAAACAATGGCCGCCACCCAACAAGGAGGAAATCGTGGCTCGTAAATGGTGGACCCTGATCGCCGTCTCGGTGGCGACCTTCATGCTTCTACTCGACATCACGGTGGTCAATGTTGCTCTGCCGTCGATTCGGGATGACCTCGGCGCCAGCTTCGGCGACCTGCAGTGGGTTGTGGATGCCTACGCGCTCACGCTCGCGGCCCTGGTTCTGACCGCCGGCGCCCTCGCCGATCGATTTGGCCGGCGCCGATTGTTCGCCTGGGGGCTCGGGATCTTCTCCGCGGCCTCGCTGCTCTGCGCACTGGCCCCGGATCCGACCTTCCTGAACGTTGCCCGTGCCCTCCAGGGAATCGGGGGCGCGGTGATGTTCGCCGTCTCCCTCGCACTGGTCGCGCAGGAGTTCCCCGCCGGCCGCGAGCGGGGCACGGCGATGGGTATCTACGGCGCCTCCATCGGTGTCGCCGTGGCGATCGGCCCGCTCGTCGGCGGTGCCCTCACGGACACCCTCGGGTGGGAATCGATCTTCTACCTGAACGTCCCGATCGGCCTTGCCGCGATCGGCGTTACCTACGCCAAGCTGCGGGAGACCCGCGATCCGAATGCAACCCGGGTCGACTGGCCGGGAGTCGCGACGTTCAGCGCGGCCCTGTTTCTGCTCGTCCTGGCGATGGTCCGCGGTAACGACGAGGGCTGGGGGAGCACCCTGATCGTCTCGCTGCTTGTCAGCTCGGCGGCATTGATGGCTGCCTTCGTGGCGATCGAGAGCCGGGTGCGTGAGCCGATGCTTCCGCTCGGGCTCTTCAAGCGGCCCTCGTTCACCGGAGTGCAGCTTGCGGCCTTCGCCGTGTCAGGGTCCGCGTTCGCGCTCTTCCTCTACCTGACCCTGTACCTGCAGAACTATCTGGGCTACTCGCCGCTGGAGGCGGGGTTGCGCTACCTGCCGCTGACGCTCGTCAGCTTCTTCGCCGCTCCGGTCGCGGGGGCGCTGCTCTCCCGAGCCCCGGCGCGGCTGATGATGAGCGGAAGTCTCGCCGTGGCCGGCCTCGGCCTGCTGCTGATGTCTGGCGTCCACGCCAACTCGGAGTGGACGACGCTCCTCGGCGGCTTCCTGGTTCTCGGCGCCGGTGTCGGCTTCCTCAACCCGGTGATCGCGGACGTCGCGCTCAGCGTGGTGCCCAAGGAGCGGAGCGGCATGGCCGCCGGCATCAACGACACGTTCCGCCAGGTTGGCGTCGCCGTCGGCGTCGCCGTCTGGGGCGCGATCTTCATCGGCCAGGGCGCCGCCAAGGTGAACGAGCTCACCGCGGGGACCCCCGCGGCGAGCGGCGATCATCCGCGCCAGCTGGTCGAGGCCGCCTCATCCGGCAGCCTGGGCCAGGCGGTTGCGGCGTTCCCACAGCAGGCGCAGCCCGCCGTCGAACACGCCGCGCGCGAGGGGTTCCTCACCGGGATGAACGACGTGCTGACGCTCGGTGCCCTGCTCTGCTTCGCCGGCGCGGCGCTGGCCCTCTGGCTGGTCCGCGAGGGCGAGATCGAGCGCGAGCCGGTCGAGGCGGAAGGCGAGCGGGAGCCGGAGACCGTCCCGCAGCCGGCCGCTGCCTGAACAGGCCCGTCATCCAACGCAGAACGAAGCGGCCCCCTTCCGGGGGCCGCTTCCTCGCGTCGGAACCGCGGGCCGGTAGCGAGGTGGCTAGAAGGCGCCGGTCCCGTTCGGCGTCCCGAGGCCCGTCGGCCCGTCGTACCCGGCACCTGAGGTGCACAGGTAGGCCGGGCTGCAGCTGCCGTTGCTGCCCGACGTGACGTCGGCCGCGGCTCCGCGGAGCGGCCAGCTCGGTCTAGGTCACGCGCCGGAAGACCAGGTCGAAGTCGGTCTCCCAGTTGGTGCCGTCCTTGGCGGCCTCCCAGCGGCCCTCGATCGTGTTGCCGTCCTCCGAGATCGTTGCCGTGAAGCGCTGCGAGAACGGCTCGCCGTCGCGCCAGATCTTGAACTCGCCGCCGCCGATCGACACCTCGTAGATCCGACAGACGTTGCGGTCGTCGGTGTAGAGCTGGAAGTAGCGGCCGCTGGCGGCGTCGCAGCCGAACACGCAGAAGCCGTTGGGCGCCTCGGGCATCTCGACCCACGAGCGCTCCACCAACAGCCGCTGATCGGAGCCCTCCAGCCACTCGTAGGTGATCTCCGCGTCACCTGGCCAGGGCTCACCACTCGGGGGCGTTGCCGTCACCTTCCAGGTGCCGACCAGCACCTCGAGTTCCTTGAGCGCCTCCTCGGCGGTCGGCTGATCCACCATCGAGTCTCCCTTCAGCTTCGCGGTCGATAGATCTGGACGACCACGCCATCATCGCCGACCGGCTTCAGCTCGACCAGCTCGAGCGGGTTCTTGGCGGTGTGGTCGAGGAAGAGGCGCCTCCCCTTGCCAAGGACGACGGGGAAGACCATCAGCCGCAGCTCGTCGACCAGGCCCTCGTCGAGGAGGAACTTGAGCAGCTTGGCGCCTCCCGCGACCAGGATCGTGCCGTCGATCTCCTCCTTCAGCCTCCGGATCGCCGCCGCCGGGTCCTCGCTGTCGAGCACCGTGGTGTTCTGCCACTCCGGGTTCTCGAGCGTCGTCGAGACCACGTACTTCGGCATCGAGTTGAACTTGTCGCCATCGTCGCCGCGCTCGAACTCGAACGCCCAGCCGCCGCGCTCGAAGTTCTCGGATCCGCCCGGGTCCTCGAAGACCCCGTCGACGGTCACGAACTCGGTCACCACCAGCTTGCCCACTGTCACCACGCCCTTTCGTCGTCTTTAGCTC
>JBKPTM010000068.1:0-6258 GCA_046765935.1 Actinomycetota bacterium
CCCTTCCCGCCGCGCACGGTGAGGAGCGCCCCGCTCACCGAGGAGCGGACCTTGGCGTGGGCCGGGCCTGCGGGAATCAGCAGGAGCGCGCCTGCGAGGGCGGCCGGCAGGATCACGCGCACGGATCGATGAGCGGTCAGGCGCACGGGCAATGAAGGAACACCGAGAGCCTGGCTAAGTAGCTGCCCCGCCTACTCGCCGGCGATCAGCGTGTGCCAGACCGGGAGGACGGGCTTGTTGTAGTAGTCGACCGCTTCCTCCCGGAGCGCCGAGATCTCGTCGGAGTACCAGTAGCGCTCGAAGTCCTCGCGGCTCTCCCAGAGGGAGGCCTGGCGGAAGTGGAGCGGGTCCTCGACGTTGCGGGTCAGCGACCACCCCTTGGCGCCGAAGGCCATCGCACGCGCAGCACCCGCCTCCCAGATCTCGTACCAGCGCTCGGCCCGGAAGGGGTGGACGTGCCACTCGATGTAGATGACCTCGAGGGTGCCGCTGCGCGGCGACGGCTGCTCCCAGGTGCCTTGGGCCTGCTCGGGAGTGCTCACGCGCCGACCTCCGCCCGGATTGCGCCCGGGCCCTCCTCGAGCTTGCCCTCGTCCTCGCCCGTGGCACCCACGAGGATCGAGATCTTGCCGAGGTGCTTGTTCTCGTGCAGGAGCTGGTGCGCATCGGCGACCCCGTCGAAGCCCATCACACGCCAGAGCACGGGCTGGATCTTCCCCTCGGCCATCAGCTGGTTCGCCCGCATGCACTCATAGGCATTGGCGAAGTGCGAGCCGATGATCTGCTTCTGCCGCATCCACAGATAGCGGACGTCGAAGTCCAGCTGGTAGCCGGAGGTCGCGCCGCAGATCACCACCTTGCCGAACGGCTTCACGACGAGGACCGAGGTAGGGAAGGTCGCCTGCCCCACGTGCTCGAAGACGATGTCGGGGGCGTCTCCCAGGATCTCCTTGACCCGCTTGGCGAAGCCGCGCGACTCCTTGAAGCGCCCCTTCTCGGCCTGCGGGTCGGCCAGGTTCTCGGGGGTCCGCATCATCCCGGAGAACTCGTTGCGGTTGATGTAGTCGACGGCGCCGAGGCGCTTGACCAGCTCGCCCTTCTCGTCGGAGGAGACGACGCCGACCGCATTCGCGCCGGAGGCCTTACAGAGCTGAGTGGCGAAGACGCCGAGGCCTCCGGCCGCGCCCCAGATCAGGACGTTGTGCCCGGCCTGGAGCTTGCACTGGTCGATCAGCATCCGGTAGGCGGTGAAGTAGGTCAGCCCGTAGGCGCTCGACTCGGCCCACGAGAGGTTCTTCGGCTTCGGCAGCAGCTGCTGGGCCTGGACCTTGGTGAACTGCGCGAACGAGCCCCAGGTCGTCTCGTAACCCCAGATCTGCTGGCTCGGCGCCGCGAGCGGGTCGAGGCCGTGCACCTCGACGTCCTCGTAGGACGCCTGGTTGCAATGGATCACGACCTCGTCGCCGGGCTGCCACTTGGTGACGCCCTCGCCGACCTTCCAGACGATGCCCGAGGCGTCCGAGCCGCCGATGTGGTGGCCGTACTCCTCGTGGTCGCCGTAGCCGAAGACGGAGACGGGCTTGCCTAGCGCCGCCCAGACGTTGTTGAAGTTGACCCCTGCCGCCATCACGCGGACGATCACCTCGAAGGCGCCGGGCTCCGGCACCTCGATCTCCTCCACCTGGAATGCGTCCTTCGGCTCTCCCTCGCGCTCCTGGCGGATGACCCAGGCGGCCATCTTCTCGGGCAGCTCGCCCGGCTGGACATCGAGCTTCGATACGTCGGCGATCTCTACGGCCAATGTGACTCCCGTTCGGTGGTCGTGGACGCCTGGATCGTATTCAACGCCTCCCTGAATCGGGTTGCGCTGGCGCGCACCCTCGGATTAAGGCGTCCGCACCTCCGACTACGTTCGTGAGTCCATGGAAGCCTCGGAGAGACCACAGCTCCCACTCGGCCCCGGCGACGGTTCCGGGTCCGTTCGCGTGGTCGAGGACCGGATCGTGATCGAGGGCCTCACGATCACCGATCAGGAGACCGCTCGTGTGGTCCGAGAGCGCGCTGAGACCGGGGAGGAGCCGGCGCGCTCCGTGCGCCGGGCGATCGAGATCGGCACCCGTGTCCTCGACCGCGAGGACACCGCGATCGAGGTCGACTACGTTCGCCGGGAGTTCGAGCGGCTGACCCGCTCCGCGAACGAGACCATCGAGGAGCGCAACCGCGAGGCGGTCGAGCGGATCGAGGACGGGCTGCGCAGGGCGCTCGGCGGAGAGGAGGGCCCCGGTGCCCTCGGCCACGCCCTCGAGGCGCACAGCGACGAGCTCTCCGAGCGGATCGCCGCGACCTTCGGCGAGGATCGCGAGGGCGCCGTCCAGGGGCAGATCAAGCGCATGCTCGAGGAGCGCGACGAGGAGTTCCTGGACCGGCTCTCGGCTGAGGACGCGCGAAATCCGCTCGCGCCGATCCTTGCCAACCTCCGCAACTGGACGAAGGAGCGCAGGGAGGACCAGGACAGCCGCGACCGCAAGCTGGAGGAGAAGCTCGACGAGCTGCTCAACCGGGCATCCGAGCTGGCCGGGCTGGACCAGGGCCGCGAGGCGCTCGCGGAGGCCGAGGAGGCCGGCACTCGCAAGGGCCGCAGCTTCGAGGATCGCGTCGACCAGGCGCTGGAGCGGATCGCCGCCATCCGCGGAGACGCCTCTTCCCATACCGGCGGCGAGGGTGCCGAGGGCGGTGGCAAGAAGGGCGACACGCTGATCGAGCTGGGTGCGGCCAGCGGTCCCTGCTTCGGACGCGTGGTCTTCGAGGCCAAGGACAAGCGTCTCTCGAAGAACGATGCCTGGCGGGAGCTGAACGAGGCGATGGGCGCGCGGGCCGCGTCATTCGCGGTGCTCGTGGTGGCTGACGAGGATCGGGTCCCCTCCGGCAGGGACACCCTGGTCGAGTACGAGGGCAACAAGCTGATCGTCGCCGTCGATCGGGAGGAGCCCGACGGGCTCGCCCTCGAGGTCGCCTACCGGCTCGCCGCCGCGCGGGTCGCGATGGCGAGAGAGCGCGACATGACGGTCGATGCCCCAGCGGTGCGCGACGCCGCCGAGGAGGCCGTCAGCTGCCTGAAGCAGGCCCAGGCGATCCGCGCGACCCTCACCGGGATCAAGACGAGCTCGGACAAGGCGCGCGCCACGCTCGATGAGATGGTGGAGGCCGTACGCGCCCGGCTCGAGCGGGTCGAGTCCCTGATCGAGGTGGCCGAGGAGGACAAATGATCAGGACGGCCTTGCGTCCAAAGGGCTCGTGGAAACGTCAGGGACACTGACGCCGTGGACGACATAGAGCGCAGAGAGAAAATGGAAGCGTCCGAGAACGCTGGGATGTCACGGCCGGGACGTGGCGGACCTGCACTACACCGCATAGATCCCGACCGGATCACCCAGTCACTGTCGTCCGACGGCAACGATGCCGGATTCGCCCGGCTCAGCCTGATGGTCGGCACCGTCTTCGAGCGGCTCGTGGCTGAAGGCCGCGAAAACCGCGCCTGACTAGGGCAGCAGCAGGTCGTTCTGTCCCGAGGGGCGCTCAGCCCCGACGGTGAAGCTGAACGGGCGAACCGCGATCCCGCTTACGCTCGCCTCGTAGCTGCCGGTCTTCATGTCCACCTTGACTGTGTCCGTGCCGGCGGGGGGAATGTCGTCGCTCTCCGCGCTGACCGGCCCGTGGATCGCGAGCGTGCCGGGCTTGGTCGTCAGGTTCGCGATCGTGAAGTTGACCAGGCCCGCGCCGAACTCCTTCGGTGAGACGGCCACCCCATCATTCGCGATCTTCACCGAGACCTCGGCCGGGATGGCCGGGCGCGGGTCGTTCTTGAAGTCGTTGCGACCGCAGCCGGCCACAGCCAGCGCCGCCAAGAGGGCGATGGCGAACGGCAGGGCTCTGCCCCTCCTCCGCAGCATGCGCGGAGGAATCTAGCCGAACCGAGCGACGCCCCGCCGCAGTCTTCAGGAATGGAAGGGCAACGCGACGACCTCCGCCTTGGTGCCGCTCTCGCCGACCGCCAGGGTGTCGCCCTCCGCTGCCTCGCGCCTGACGATCGCCAGCGCGATCGGTCCGAGCGCGGGGGAGATGCAGGCGGTCCCGATTCGGCCGACCTCCTTCTCGCCCAGCAGCAACGGCTCTCCATGCTCGGCCGGCGCGCTCAGGCGCAGGCCGCGCAGAGTGCGGTTCGGCTTGCCGCGGTAGTGGAGGCGGGCGACCGGCTCCTGGCCGATGTAGCAGCCCTTCTCGAAGTTCACCGCCCGATCCGTGATCGCCGCCTCGGCCGGCATGGACTCAGGGCCCATGTCCAGGCCGAAGCGCGGCCGGCCCGACTCGACCCGCACGATCTCGGCGGCGGGCTCGCTGACCTCGACCGCGCCAGCGGACTCGAGGAGCTCGGCCAGGCGCGGGGCGGCGTGGGCCTTCGTGATCAGGTCGACGCCGACGTCGGTGGCGGCAGCCAGGACCTCGGTGCCATCCCACTCGCGGAAGCGCTGGGCCTGCTCGGGGCCGAGGCCCTCGAAGCCGCTCAGCTCGCCCGCCCGCGGGCCGATCAAGGACGTGATCGCCCAGCCCTCGCTGGCATCCTCGATCTCGACCTCTCGGCCGATGCTGTAGGTGCGCAGATGCTTGAGCACCGCGGCGGCGGGGCCGGGCTCGAGATCCAGCCAGATCTCGTCGTCCTCGAGTCGAAGCACGCGCATATCGGACTGGAGGTGTCCCTTGCGGTCGAGGAGCGCCGCATAGCAGCCCTGTCCCGGCTCCACCGCCTCGATGTCGTTGGTGAGCTGCCCCTGCAGGTACTCGGCGCCATCCGGGCCGCGGGTGATGAGCGCGGCCCGCGCCCGGCGGAGGTATCCCGCCTCCTCACGCAGGGCCCTGTACTGCCCGTCGAGCTCCACCGGCGTCGCGATCTCGGCCATGGACCGATTCTAGGTCCCGGCCTCGGCGGGCTTTAAGGCCTGGAAATTCGAGCCCAGAAGTTAGGCATAGCTAACTTCGAAGTTTGGGTCTGCTATCAATTACCGCCGATGGCGAGCCAGGCCCACAACGCCCACCCGAAGCGGCGCACCAACGAGGGCGCCGAGAACTACGCGAAGGCGCTCTACGAGCTGCAGGCGAGGGGCAGCGCTCCGGTGGGGACGAAGGCAGTCGCGCTGCGGGTCGGTGTCACCCCGGCGTCGGCGTCGGGAATGCTCAAGCGGCTGGCCGACGAGGGCGTCGTCGAATACGAGCCCTACCACGGCGCCCGCCTGACGCCCGAGGGCGAGCGCATCGCGCTCGAGATGATCCGGCACCACCGGCTGCTCGAGCTCTTCCTCGCCGAGGTCCTCGAAATGCCCTGGGACCGGGTCCACGCCGAGGCCGAGGTCCTCGAGCATCACATCTCCGAGGAGCTCGAGGAGCTGATCGCCGCCAAGCTCGGCCAGCCGGCACTCGACCCGCACGGCGATCCGATCCCCGACCGCGATCTCGCGATCACCGCGGAGGAGTCGGTCCCGCTCAGCGATCTCGAGACCGGCGAGCGAGGCGTCTTCGCCCGCGTCTCGGACAGCGACTCATCGATGCTCCGCTACCTGGCGGAGCGGGAGATTCAGCCCGGCGATCGTCTCCTGGTTCGGTCGAAGGAGCCCTTCGGGGGCCCGTTGATCGTCGAGATCGCGGGTCGCTCCCATCCGCTTGGCGCCCAGCTGGCCGAGAGCATGCGAGTCCGTCGCGAGGCCGGAGATGAGTAAGCCCGACCTCAGGGTGACCGAGGAGGACGTCGGCCTCGTCGAGCCGGTCCCCTCTGGGTCCTCGACCACACCCGACGGCAATGGCCTGGCTGAGCGCGCCCTCCCCGGCGAGGCGGCGGTCGCGCGGGCCGCCCGCGCCTCGCTCGAGGGCCGGTCCCGCGGCCTGCCAAGGGTCTGGCCGTTCCTCGGCCCGGCCTTCATCGCCGCCGTCGCCTACATCGACCCCGGCAACTTCGCCACCAACATCGCCGGAGGCGCGAAGTTCGGCTACCTGCTGCTCTGGGTGGTGCTCGGGGCGAACCTGATCGCGATGGTCGTCCAGACTCAATCGGCGAAGCTCGGGATCGCGACCGGCAAGAACCTCGCTGAGGCCTGCAGGGACACCTACTCCCGGCGGACCTCCATCGGGCTGTGGATCCAGGCCGAGATCGTCGCGGCCGCCTGCGACGTCGCCGAAGTCGTCGGGGCGGCACTCGGGCTGAATCTGCTG
>JBKPTM010000069.1:0-2826 GCA_046765935.1 Actinomycetota bacterium
CCCGCACGCTCCAGGACTTGCATCGCTGCGTCGCCCGTGAGACCTACCAACGTGCCGTCCGCCGCGCACTCGATCTCAAGCTAGTCAGGTCAGCGGATCTGCAGCGTGAGCCGGACCTCACGCGGAGCGAGCTCGAGCGACCTTCCTCGCGCTCTGTCGCCGCCACCGCTTTCCCCAGCCAGAGGTGAACGCCCGCGTCGGGCAGTACGAAGTCGATTTCCTCTGGCGCGATCGGGCCCTGATCGTCGAGACCGACGGTTTTCGCCACCACGGCGACCGCTCGGCCTTCGAGCGCGACCGCGCCCGCGACGCCCAGCTGCAGAGCCTCGGTTTCCGCGTCCTGCGCTTCACCCATCGCCAGCTGAAGAAGGACCGCTCCGCCGTCCTTGCGGCTTTGCGCCCCCTGTTCGGCGAGAGGTCTCTGGTGCCCAACCTATGATGGAACCGTGCCTGCCACGAAGCAGAAAAAGGCCCCGGCGAAGGCCGAGCAGAAGCCCGGCGAGCTCTTCCTGATCGACGGCAACTCGCTGGCGTACCGCGCGTTCTTCGCCCTGCCCGAGTCCATCGCCACCCACGACGGCCGCCCTACCAACGCGATCTACGGCCTCGCCTCGATGTTCGCCAAGTTCCTGATCGACGAGGACCCGTCGGCGGTGGTCGTCTGCTGGGACGCGGGCTGGTCCGGCCGCGAGAACACCTACGAGCCGTACAAGTCCCAGCGCAAGCCGCGCCCGGACCTCCTCCGCGACCAGTGGCCCCACCTGATGCCGCTCGCCGAGGCCTTCGGCTTCACCAACATCAAGGTCGACGGCTACGAGGCCGACGACGTGATCGCATCGCTGGTCAAGCGCGCCCGCGAGCAGGACATCCCCGTGATGGTCGTCTCCGGAGACCGCGACGTCTACCAGCTGGTCGAGGACGGCGTTCGCGTGATGACCACCTCCCGCGGCGTCACCGACACCAAGGTCTACGACCGCGACGGCGTCATCGAGCGCTACGGCGTCCCGCCCGAGCTGGTCACCGACCTGATCGGCCTCAAGGGAGACACCTCGGACAACATCCCCGGCGTCCCCGGCATCGGCGACAAGACCGCCGCCCAGCTGCTCCAGGAGTACGGCGACCTGGAGGGAGTGCTGGCGAACATCGACAACATCTCCGGCGCCAAGCGCAAGGAGAACCTCACCAACCACGCCGAGGACGCCCGCATCTCCAAGCAGCTGGCCACGGCAATCACCGACATAGACGTCGAGCTCGACCTCGACGACCTGATGTCCCAGCACATGGATCGCAGCCGGCTCCGCGAGGTCGCCCGCGAATTCGAGCTCCGCGTGATCCTCCAGCGCCTCGAGGAGGAGCTCGGCGCCGACTTCATCCCCGACTCGAAGGTGGAGGAGGAGCTCGAGGCCGAGGCGGTGCAGGGGAGCATCGAGGACCTGGCCAAGGGCGAGGTCTCGCTCGCCATCGTCGCCGAGGTCTGGTCCGCCTACGACGGCAAGAAGCTCCTCGAGGGCGACTGCCCGAACCTGACGAGGCTCGCCGAGGCGATCGGCAAGCGCCGCGTGATCGGTCACGACCTGAAGAGCCTCGGCGGCGGCGCGCAGCACGGCCTGCTCGCGGCCGCGGGCGTCGGCACCCTGGACCTCCGCCACGACACCATGGTCGGCGCATACCTCCTCGATCCCGCCCGCCGCAGCTACGACCTGATCGACATCGCCGCCCAGCGCGGACTCGCCGCGGCGCCCAAGGAGACCGATGGCGCCGAGGGCGACGGCCAGCTCGAGCTCGGGGACGAGCCGCCGCCCGATCCCGCCGCCGAGGCCCGCCTCGTCTGGGAGATCGCCCAGATCCAGCGCAAGGACATGAAGGCCCAGGGCATCGAGCGCCTCATGGACGAGGTCGAGATGCCGCTCATCGAGGTGCTCGCGACCATGGAGCAGGTCGGCGTCAAGCTCGACGAGAAGCGCCTCGCGGACATCGGCGAGGGCTTCGAGCAGCGCATCGAGACCCTCCAGGCCGACATCTTCGACCTCGCAGGCCACGAGTTCACCATCGGCTCACCCCAGCAGCTCGCCGAGGTCCTCTTCGACGAGCTCGGCCTGACCAAGAAGCGCCGCGGCAAGACCGGCTTCTCGACCGACGCGCGCGTCCTCTCCCAGATCCGTGATGAGCACGAGATCGTCGCCAAGGTCGAGCAGTGGCGCGAGCTCTCCAAGCTGAAGAGCACCTATCTGGACGCACTGCCCGAGCTGATCGACCCGGGCACGGGCCGCCTGCACACCACCTTCAACCAGACCGCCACCGCCACCGGCCGTCTCTCCAGCACCAACCCGAACCTCCAGAACATCCCGATCCGCACGGAGGAGGGTCGCCCCATCCGCTCCTGCTTCGTCGCGCCCCGCGGCCACCGCCTCCTATCCGCGGACTACAACCAGATCGAGCTGCGCATCCTGGCTCACATCGCCGGCGAGGACGCGCTGCGCGAGATCTTCGCCCGCGGCGAGGACATCCACGCGGCCACCGCCGCGGGCATCATCGGCGCCGATCCGAAGAAGGTCACCCCCGGCGAGCGCTCCAAGGCCAAGATGGTCAACTACGGCATCGCCTACGGCCTCTCGGCCTACGGGCTCGCGGACCGCCTCAACATCGAGCAGGAGGAGGCCGCCCAGTACATCGACCGCTACTTCGAGCGCTTCCCCGCGGTCAAGCGATACATCGAGGAGACCGTCGAGTTCGCCCGCGAGAAGGGGTACGTCGAGACCCTGCTCGGGCGCCGCCGCCCGATCCCCGAGCTCCGCTCCGGCCGCCCCCAGGTCCGCAGCCAGGGCG
>JBKPTM010000070.1:0-7053 GCA_046765935.1 Actinomycetota bacterium
CGGCTATAGCGGTGCGTGAGGTAGTCGTCCTGCTTGGCCCAGCCGACTGCCGCGATCGCGAGCACGAGGATGGCGCCGGCGACCCCCGCCGTCCAGGGATCCCTCTTGGCGAGGACGGCCAGGCCGACAGGCGCGCCGATCAGGACGATCCCGATCAAGACAGCCCACGGGATCGAGGCGAAGGCCCCGTCCCAGGCGACGTTGGCGTCCGAGTAGTGGGAGGTGAAGAAGAGGGCGATCAGGCCTCCGACGAGCAGCGGTAGCCGGAAGCGCGCGGGCGTGAGGCGCGGCTCGAGCGGGAGCAGCGCCAGGCCGAGCGCGAAGCCCGGGATCAGGTAGCGCAGATTGATCCCGAAGGCGAGCGGGTGGCCCTCCGGGCCGGCCGCGGTGAGCGGCGTGAAGATGTAGGCGATCGCCGCCACGATCGTGATCACGCCCGCGAGCCGGACCGCAGGCGAGCGCGGCCGCCAGATCGACAGGACCGCGCCTGCAGATGCTCCGCCGAGGATCAGGAACCAGAGCGGGCCGAGGAGGTTCTCGATCGGGTTGAGGAAGTACTGGCGCCAGAGGCTCGTGCTCGGGTTGCTGAAGATGTAGTGGGCGACGGTGAAGTCCGTGCGCCCCTCGAGCCCGCGGTTCGGCCCCGGGAGGTCGATCGGGCCGATGTGCCGGACCCAGGGGAGCGGATTGCCGGCGTGGATCAGGTTGCGGAAGAACCAGAACGCGCTGACCGCCGCGACGCCGCCCACGAACACCCAGAACGCCTTCCAGCGGAGCTCGCGCGGGGCCAGGAACGGAACACCGACCGCGAACGCCACCGCCACGCCCCAGATCGTCAGCTTCGATCCGAGCGCGATCCCGATCGCCAGGCCCGCAACGAGGATGGCACCCAGCGGGGCCGCCGGCACCGGGGCGCCGCCGAGGGGGGCGTCGGCGGGCGACCTGTCGCCGATCACACTCGCGCCCGTCCGAGGTCGGTTCCGCGGCTCAGTCGGAGTTCCCGCCGCCGCCCCCCTCGACGCCGCCCCTCGTGCTCGAGATTCGCGGGATGCCCACGCGTTGATCAGGATTGCGACTGCCGCGAGAAGCATTGCGACGGGGACCGTGTCCGTAGCGGGAGTTCCGGCCTCCCGGGGGACCATCGGGCCCGTGTCCATGGCGATCGCGACGGCGGTCAGGGAGAGGGGGGCGACTCCGTACGGGCGGCCGATGCACCAGGCCGAGAGCAGCGCGACGCCCAGCCAGCCGAAGTTGACGAAGGGCGAGAAGAGGTCGCGGTTGAAGAGCACGATCCCGGCCCCGTGGAGGAGCTCGGAGTTCTGGGGGTAGAACCAGTTCAGGTAGAGCGGGTCGGTGAAGTGCATCCCCCAGACCGATCCCGTGTCCGCGATCCGCGCCGCGAACGGCCCGTGGTACCAGAGCGTGTCGAAGGTGAGCATCCCGCGGGCCCAGACGTCCTGGAGCCCGGTGGCCCAGTGGGCCGCGACGAAGGTGGCCGCAATGAGGGCCAAAACCAGCTGGGGAAGGGGAACCGCGGGAGCGGGCGGCTGATTCTGTGTCCCGTCGTCCCCGGTATGCGGGTTCAATCCGACCCAGAAGCCGTAGTAGAGGCCAACTCCGACCAGGAGCGCCGCTGGAATCAGGACGCCGGGGACGAGGATTCCGAACGCGCCGAGCAGCTGGAGCAGGATCGTGAGTAGCGAGACCGCCAGCACGGCTTCGGCGAGGCGGGCCGGCGCCCCCTCCCACCCCGGCAGCAGACGTCGCCGCAGACGGATCCCTCCCATCGCCATCGGGACCGCCACCAACGCGAGCCCGATGACCCCGAAGGCGTAGTCGCCGAAGGTCACTGATGCGCGGACGGCGGATTGGCCGCCCCGACTGGGCGCACCTGTGCCGTGGAGCAGACACTCGGGTCGAGCGGCCCGGCGATCTGGAACACCGAGACGTCGTCCCTCTCTTCGACCTTTATGCCCTTTGCGAGGGCGGTCCAGGTCGCCTCGACCGGCGGGAGGGACTGGGTCCGCTGGTCGGGCCCGATCACCGCATAGTCATAGGCCCCATCGTTCAAGGCCGTGATCCACTGACGACACTCGGCCGGGGCGCGGGGATCCTGTTTCCTCTGTGCCGCCTCACTGGCGATCGGCAGATAGGCGCCGTGCGGGCCGTGCTTGGCGACGTACTGGACGCGGTTGGAGAGGTCGTCGCCGTAGAAGATGTACTGCTTGAAGCCGGGCCGGCCGCCGACCACGGCGATGCGGGAGTCGTGCGGGTTCTCCTTGTTGAACCAGGCGAGGGCGGCCTTCATGCCCACTGGGAAGTCGCGGGGGGCCGTGGAGGCCTGGTAGCGGTTCTTGACGTAGTCGTCGGAGTTCGGCCAGCCGATCAGGACGACCGCGGCCAGTCCCAGCACGGTGGCGCCGGCGAGCATTGCGGCGGGCATCCCGCGCTGTCCGGCCTGCGCCAGGCCGACCGGGATCAGGATCAGGAAGAAGGCGAGGCCGATCGCGCCGAGCAGGAAGTGGCGCGTCCAGAGGTGGCCGTGGAGATCCCAGACCGGCACCGCCTGGACCAGCAGCAGGATCGCCAGCGCGCCGATCAGCCAGGGCTGGACGCGCGGCTTGAGCAGGCCGGCGTCCACGCCGAGCAACATCGCGCCGAGGCCGATCGCTGGCGAGGCGTAGCGCAGGTTGGTTGTGAAGGCCGTGGGGTCCCCCTCCGGTCCGGCCGCGGTCAGCGGCGTCACCAGGTAGGCGAGGCCGCTGAGCAACGCGACGATCCCGAGCATCCGGATCATCGAGCTGCGGCCGCGGAAGATCGCGAGCAGGAACCCGCCCAACACGGCGACCAGCACCAGCGGCCAGAGATCGCCGAAGCTGTCGTGGAGGCCGGGGATCAGGTGGTGCCGGATCACGCCGCCGTCCGGCGGCAGCAGATAGTGCGCAACGTTGGCCGGGTGGCGGATGTTGATGTCGACCTGGTCGGGCCCGGGCAGCGGGCCGGCCTGGATCCAGGGCAGCGGGTTGCCCGCGTTGATCAGGTTGCGGATGAACCAGAAGCCGCCCGTGACGAGCGAGCTCGCCACCCAGATCAAAGTCGCCCGCCAGCGGTAGCCGGCGCTCACGGCGATCACGCCGAGCGTGAGGAAGGCGAACGGCGCCAGGAGGTTGAGCTTGGTGCCGAGGGCAAGCCCGGCCGCCAATCCGGCCACGATGAGAGCACCGGTTGGCACAACCGGGCGGACCCCGGCGCCGGAGTAGAAGCCCCGCGATGCCGTGCCGGTCTCGGTGGCGCCGCCCGCAACGGTCCTCACCGCCCCGGCCGCGGCGCGCGCCTGAGCGTCCGCGTTGACCAGCAGCGCCGCTGAGGCGAGAAGGAAGAAGAGGCCCGCCGTGTCGTTCTTCGCGTCGCCGGGCTGGTAGAGCAGCAGCATGTTCGCGTCGAGGACGAGCGCGATTGCGAGCACCGCGATCGGCCCGCCGCCGTACGGCCGCGCGAAGGACCAGGCCGCCAGCAGGCAGAGCGACATCCAGCCGATGTTGATCAGCGGCGAGAGGAAGTCGTTGCCGAGGAAGAGGACTCCGGCGGAGTGGAGCAGCTCGGAGTTCTGCGGGTAGAACCAGACGGTCAGGTTGAGGACCTCGGTGAAGTGCAGAGCGCCGACCTGGTGGTCCTGGACGAAGCGGGCTGCGAACGGCGCGTTGTGCCAGGTGGTGTTGGGCAGGTACATGCCGATGTCGAGGCCGGTCTGGGTCGGCATCGCCCAGTGAGCGGCAACCAGCAGGGCCGCGACGACCGCGACCGCCAACCCGATCGGCGCCACCGCAGGCGCCATCAGCGCGATGCCCTGGCGCGGCGGTCGCAGCGCGAGACCGATGCCGGCGCCGACGGCGATCGCCGCGAGCAGCACCCACCCCGGCCGGTAGAGGCCGACCACCCCGACCAGCTCGAGCGTCACCACCAGAAGCGAGAGCCCCAGCACCACCTCCGCCAGCCGCGCCGACGCGCCGGACCAGCCCGGCAGGAGGCGGCCGCGTAGTCCCACCGCCCCGTATCCGATCGCCGCCGCGACGATGATCAGCTCGACCGAGCCCTGGAGGTAGTCCCCGAAGCTCATGCGCGCGCCGCGGTCCCGAGCTCAGCGCAGGTCGACGGATCGAGCGCCCCGTTGATCTTGTAGACCGCGGCCGGGCCGGACTGGATCACGGTCTGCACGTTCGGGTCGTGCGACGTCCAGAGGTTCTGGGGCGGGGCCACGGTCTCGATCACTCCGATCGCCGGCGTCGTGACCACGTAGTCGTAGTGGCCCTGGTTGATGGTCTGGCGCCAGTCCGCGCAGGTGTAGATCGGCCGGAAGGTCCCATGGTTGCCCTCCTCCCCGATGTACTGGACGTGGTTGGTCAGGTCGTTTCCGTAGAAGAAGTACTGCCCGAACGCGGAGGCGCGGCCGAACACGCCGATCCGCTCGTCGCTCGCCTTCCGGCCCCAGTCCTGGAGCGGCTGCCACTCCGGCGAGGCGCGGAAGCCTCCGCCGAGCGGCGGCCGCGCGGCGGTGACGTAGCGGTGGTCGAGGTAGTAGTCCTCGCGCACGCGACCCAGGGCGACGGCCGCTATCGCCATCACCAATCCGAACGAGACCAGCAGCACGGGATTGAGGCGCGCCCGGAAACCCGCGACCAGCAGCGCCGGCACGCCGACGATCAGGAAGGCCATGCCTATCGACGCCAGGTGGTGGTTGAACTGCCAGTTGTCCTGGATGACCGTCCCCTGGACCAGCAGGACGGTGAACAGGCCGATCAGGATCCAGGGCCGCTTGCCGTGGCGGAACCACGGTATCAGCGGCAGGAGCAGGAAGCCGACCATCAACACGGGGGCGACGTAGCGCAGGTTCGCGTCGAAGCCGCTCCCGTCGTAGGGGTCGCCGGATGCGGTCAGCGGCGTGAAGATGTACGCGATCCCGGCCACCGCGCCGGTGACCGCGAGGATCCTCATCAGCGCGCTCCCGCCCTTGACGAACGCCCAGACCAGGGCGACGATCACGACGGCCAGGATCACCGGCCAGAGCGGACCGAGCCGCTCGTGCAGGACGGGGGTCAGTTTGTGGGTCCAGACCAGCGGGTCGTTGTAGTACTCGGCCAGCTTGTGCGGCGGGCGCGGGTAGAGGCTGACCTGATCGGGCCCGGGTAGGTGGATCGGACCGAGCTTGCGGATCTGGGGGAAGGGGTTGAGCGCGTAGACGAAGTTGCGGCCGTACCAGAAGCCGCACGTGATCACGATGCCCCCGAGCCAGATGCCGAGCGCCCGCAACCAGTGCCGTCGCCCGCCCAGGATCGCCACGCCGATCGTGAACGCGCCGATCGTCGCCAGCAGGGTGATCTTCGTCCCGATCCCGAGCCCGGCCGCGAGCCCGGCCATGAAGAGCGGGCCGGCGCCGACGGTGGCCAGGACGCGGGGATCGCCCTCGACCGGCACGTCCTCGACCACGCCGAGCTCGAGCTCCTCCGTGCTGGGGTTGAGGCCACCGGGGTTGGCGGCGCCCACCGGCTCCGGGCGGCTCTCCCCCTTCGCGGTCACCCTCCCGGCCTGGATTGCCTCGCGGGCGGCGTGGGCGCTCGCAGCGCCGTCCACCAGGAAGGCCAGCGCGGCCATCAGGAAGAAGAGGCCCGCCACGTCGTTCGGCGCCTGGCCGGCCTGCGATCCGACCATCATGTTCGAGTCGAGCACGACCGCCGCGCCGAGGACGGTGACGCCGCCGATCGCGTAGGGCCGGCCCACGCACCAGGCCGCCAGGAGGCAGAGCGCGCACCACATCAGGTTGATCAGCGGCGAGAGGAAGTCGGTCTTCAGGAAGACCATCCCGATGCCGTGGAGCAGCTCCGAGTTCTGCGGGTAGAACCAGACCGCGAGCTTGAGCGGGTCGGTGAAGTGGAGCGGCCCGATGTGCCCGGTCTGGAAGAACCGACCCGAGAAGGACATGTGGTACCAGGTGGTGTCCTGGTAGTACATGCCCTGGTCGAGCGCCTGGCCGGTCGGGTGGGCCCAGTGGACGACGACCAGGACCGCCGCCGCGATGCCGATGCCGATCATCAGAAGGCTGGAGCGAGCCTCGGGAGCCTCGATCGGCTTCGGGAGCCCGCGTCGTCGCGCGTAGAAGACGGTGCCCGCCCCGGCGGCGATATAGCCGATCAGCAGCGGCACCTCCTTGAACAGCCCGAGCACTCCCAGCAGCTCCGAGACGAGGATCAGCATCGAGATGCCGATCACCACCTCCGCGAGCCGGGCCAGCGCGCCCATCCAGGCAGGCACGAGCAGTGCTCGTAGGTGGTAGGCGCCTAGGCCGAGAGCGGCTGCGATCACCGCCAGCTCCGCCGCGCCGAGCAGGTACTGGCTCGTACTCATCGGCTCAAATCACACAAAACGCGCACAGCCACATGCCGCGCGCGCGGGCGCGGAATCATATCCGCGCACTACACGGCAGGGGCCTTAACGCGGGCTCAGTCGCTGCCCAGGCCGTGGACGATGTAGGCGTGCTCGCCCGGCTTGACCATGCCCAGGCGCCGGGCTTCACGCTCGAGCGCGGCGGGGCTAGAGACCTCGCGCAGCTGGTCCCTGAGGTCGAGCTTCTCCCGCTTCAGCTGAGCGAGCTGCGCGTCGCTCGACTTCGACCCCTGCCAGGCCTGGAGCAGGTTCACCAGCGGGTTGAGGTAGGAGACCAGCACGAAGAAGAGAACGAGCACGAGGGCGATCCGGCCGAGTCGGTCCCATCGGACCCGGCTCGGGCCACTCCTTCTGCGCACGCGTCGCCTGGCTGGCATGCCCCCCGATTCGCCATTTCGCGGGGCTTTCCTACCGCTCGAAGACGGAGGCACCGGGGAAGCGGGCGCGGTCCCCGAGCTCCTCTTCGATGCGGATGAGACGGTTGTACTTCGCGACTCTGTCCGACCGGGCCGGCGCTCCCGCCTTGATCTGGCCGGCGCCGGTGCCCACGGCCAGGTCGGCGATCGTCGTGTCCTCGGTCTCGCCCGAGCGGTGCGAGATCACCGTGGTGTAGCC
>JBKPTM010000071.1:0-2689 GCA_046765935.1 Actinomycetota bacterium
GGTCAGGTCGGGCTGGTTGGACTTGTAGATGTCGACGAGCAGCTGCTCGAGCGCGGCGACGGCCTCCTGCAGCTTCGCCCGCACCCGGGCGAGCTCGGCCTTCTCTGCGTTGAGCTCCGCCGTCGCCTTGTCGAGCTCGGCCTGCTTCACCGCGAGCTCGTGCTCGGCCGCCGCCTGCTCCTGCCGCAGCTGCGACTCCTCCCCGATCAGCCGGTCGACCTCGGCGTTCATCTGGTCGATCTGGGCACGCAGGGGGCCTTCGACCGAGTGGATCCGATCGAGCTCGTTCTGCTTCTGCTCGATCTTCGAGGCCGGATCGCCCACGGCGCTCTGGCCGATCACGGCGGCCGTGACCAGCGCCAGGAACAGCGCGAAGGGCAGAACGGCCAGGCGTCGCCGTCTGGTTATTCGCCCTCTGTCTTCGGATGTGGGGGTAGGCATCGGATGAAGCGCGGCACGAACGTGCCGCACGCGGCGTCCGGCCAGGCTAACTGGAGCGGGCCCGAATGTAAGCGGTCGTTAACACGCCTGCAAGATCCGTTGCGCTCGCAGGATTCCCGGAGCGCCCGCCGTGCCTAGGCGGGCACGGGCACGGCGAGCATGAACGTGTCGAGCACGTCCGGATCGAAGTGCGACTCGCGGCCCTCGGCCATCAGCGCGGTCGCCTCGGCCACCGGCATCGCCTCCCGGTAGGGGCGATCTCGCGTCAGCGCGTCGTACACGTCGGCGACCGCGGCGATCTTGCCCTCGATCGGGATCTCGTCCCCGGCGACGCCGCGGGGGTAGCCGCTGCCGTCGACCTTCTCGTGATGCGTCCACGCGATCGACTCGGCCAGCTGCAGGATCGGCGACTCCGAGCCCTGCAGGATCTGCTTGCCGATCTCCGCATGCGTCTCGACCTGGGCGCGTTCCTCGTCGGTCAGCGAGCCGGGCTTGAGCAGGATCCCGTCGGGGACCGCGATCTTGCCGATGTCGTGCATCTGGGCGGCGAGCGAGATCACGTCGCAGACCTCATCCCGGATGTGCATGCGGCGCGCGATCTCCTCGCAGTAGGCGCCCATCCGCGAGAGGTGGTGACCGGTCACCTGGTCGCGCATCTCGACGGCGAGGCTGAGCTTGTGGACGGTCTCGAGCCGGGAGTGCTCCAGGGACTCCTCCGAGCGCCGGAGCAGCCCGCGCACGTGCTCGGTCTCGAGGCTCTTCACGATCACGTCCTGCTCGAGCTCGCGCTGGTAGGCGCGCGACTGCTGCTCGAGCTGCCTGCGCCGCAGCGCGTTGCTGACGGTGATCAGCAGATCGCCTCGGCGGTATGGCTTCACCAGGTAGCCGTACGCGCCGAGCTCGAAGGCACGATCCGCCGTCGGCATCCTGTCCTCGCCGGTGATCATGACGACGGCCAGGTCGTCGTCCTCCCTCGTCAGCAGGGATTCGACGAGCTCCATCCCGGACTCGCCCGGCAGGTGTATGTCGCAGAGCATCAGGTCGACCCGGCCGCCCATCAGCTTCGTCCGGGCCTCGTTGGCGTCGGCCGCGAACTGGACCTCATAGTGGGATTGAAGGATGCGCCCCGCGACGGAGCGGGCCGCGTGCTCGTCGTCGACCACCAGTACGCCGGATGGCACCGGGGTCAGGCCTCCACCTGGTCGAGCAGCTCGCGGACTTGGCCGAGCAGGTCGCGGCGGGAGAAGGGCTTCTCGAGCAGCGGCGCCTCCGCCATCGCCCTGCGGTCGTCCTCCTCCAGGGGCGTGGTGTAGCCGGACATCATCAGCACGGGCAGCTCCGGCCTGAGCTCGAGCGCTCGCCTGACGAGCTCGACGCCGCGCATCCCGGGCATGACCACGTCGGAGATCAGCAGGTCGAAGTCCCGGCGCGGATCCTCGAGCAGCGGAAGGGCGTCGCTCCCCTGGCTCAGCGCGCTCACCCGGTAGCCGCCCTCGGTGAGGATTCGCTTGGCGAGCGCCCTGACGGAGTCCTCGTCCTCGACGAGCAGCACGCTCTCGCCGCGGCCGGTGAACTCGACCGCCTGCTCGCCGGGTGCCCGGACGGCGTCCGAGTCGACGGCGGGCAGGTGGACCCGGAAGACCGTTCCCTCGCCGGGCTCGCTGTAGACGCTGATCAGGCCGCCGGCAGCGGTGACGATCCCGTAGACCGTCGCCAGGCCGAGCCCCGTGCCTTCTCCCTTCCGCTTGGTCGAGAAGAACGGCTCGAACGCCCGCGCCGCCACGTCCGGGTCCATGCCGGTGCCGCTGTCCTCGACCGTCACCCTCACGTAACGGCCGGGCACGGCGTCCGGATGCTCCTGAAGGAAGTCGCGATCGAGCTCGACGACGCGGGTGTCGATCACGAGCCGACCGCCGTCCGGCATTGCGTCCCGGGCGTTCACTGCGAGGTTGACCAGCACCTGCTCGACCTGCCCGGGATCGGCGAGCACGGCCGGGACGTCCGGCGAGAGCCTGACGACAAGTTCGATGTGCTCACCCAGCGTGCGGCGCAGCAGCCGCTCGATGTCGTTGACGACCTCGTTCAGGTCAACCGGCGCCGGCTTGATCGCCTCGCGGCGGCTGAAGATCAGCAGCTGGCGGGTGAGCTCGGTGGCGCGCTCGGCCGCCTTCCGGATCTCCTTCTCGTCGGTGTGGACGGTGGTGCCCTCCTCGAGCTCGTCGGCGACGAAGTCCGCGTAATTCATGAT
>JBKPTM010000072.1:0-1793 GCA_046765935.1 Actinomycetota bacterium
CCGCCGGGCCTCGGCCTCCTCGGCGGCGTGGCTCAGCCGCTGCGCCCGCACGCCGCTCATCAGGAGGCTCCCGCCGACGCCCATCGTGCACCAGATCACGAAGCTCGCCAGAGAGGCTCCGACCGCGTCCCCGTCCCAGCCGTCGTAGGCGAGCGGGGCCATCAGGGCGACCAGGACGAAGAGCATGAATGCCGCGATCTGGCGCGGCGGTTGGGTCGCGGCGACGAAGACGACCGGCAGCAGGAGGAGGGATTGGTACGGCTCGTGGAACCCGCCGGCGACCCATTGCATGAGAGCCACGCCGGCGACGATCCCGTAGGCGGTGGCGAGCAGGCCGCGCCAGCTGGAGATGCGCCGTCGGCGATTCCGGACGACGAGGCTCGCTCCGAGCACGACCAGCACGGCCGCGATCGCCCATCCGGCTCCCTGGCTCGGGTTCTCCGGCGTCGAGGCCGGGAGCAGGGCCACGGCGAGCAGGACGAGCAGGCCCCAGAGCACCACGCCGATCCGCTGGGCGTTCTCCAGGTCGCCGCCGGCGTAGGGATCCGCCTGGCGTGCGAAGTACCGCCGTATGGAACTTGCCCGTGTCACGATCAGCTTCCCCTGCTCCCCCCGGAGCGCCCTCCTGAGCCGATGCAGTGCTAACCGGGGGAGGCTAGTTCTGTCCCATCGGCACGGTCAATGGGCCACTTGTCGAGAGGGACGAACCTTGCCGTGCGGCCTGCGGCGCTAGCGCCTGCTGAGGTGGCGGTCGAGGCCCGCCCACTGCTGCTCGGGCGGCACCGCCTGCAGCAGCGCCTCGGCCGTCTCGGGGTCGGCGTGCTCGTTGACTTCTTCGCGGATCCGCCGCTCGAACTCCTCGGGCTCCAGGGTGTCGGCGAGCTCGGCCTGCTCCCGGAGGCGGCGACGGACCACCTCGAAGTGCGCCTCCGGCTCGGCGACCTCTCCGAAGTGCGTCAGGCCCAGGCTCTCGGGCCCCCACTCGAGGATTCGGTCGATCGACTCCTCCCAGAGGCCGAGGTCGATGTCGGGCGGCGGAGTCGGCGGCAGCACGAAGTCGCTGGGCGGGATCCGCACGGCCGCGGTGTCGCCGACGAAGGCGCGGCCGCTCGGCGGGTGGAAATAGCTGACGTGATGAGAGGCGTGACCGGGCGTGTAGGCCACCCGGAAGCCGAGCACCTCCTCGCCGCCCCGGAGGGGCTTCAGGTTCGCCGCGGGTACCGGCGCGACCTCACCCCAGAGGTGCTCCATCTGATCCCCGTAGAGCCGCTCGGCGCTGGCCAAGAGCTTTGTCGGGTCCGCCAGGTGCCGCACCCCGATCTCGTGCACGTACACGGGCAGGTCGGGCCAGCGGCGGGTCATGGTCCCGGAGGCTCCGGCGTGGTCGAGATGGATGTGGGTGAGCAGCAGGGCGCGGGGCCGCTCTCCCCCGAGCGCGTCAACCAGGTTCTCCAGCGAGCTGGTCGGCCCGGGATCGATCAGGACGCCGTCGATCTCCCAGCAGCCGATCACCCGCTCCCGGCCCAGATGGTGGACGTCGATCAGCTTCACCGTGGGCCGAAGTATTCCCGTCTCGCCCGCGCGGTCAGGTCGCGAGCTGGACGGCCTCCCAGACGATCGCGAGGGTGACGAGGAAGATCGCGGCCTGGAGGACGTGGGCCCGCGGGTAGCGCAGGTGCACGCCGGCGAGGATCACGGCCACCGCGACCAGGGCGAGCTTGACGTGCAGGGTGCCGTCGTCCCAGACGTCCAGGTGGCTCGCCATCGCCGCGCCGGTCGCGATCAGCACGCCC
>JBKPTM010000073.1:0-3998 GCA_046765935.1 Actinomycetota bacterium
CCCGGGCAGCGCGCCACCAAGCTGCAGTTCGGGGCCGACCAGCTCGCCGCCGCCCCCGACACCTACATCCGGATCGCCGACGCGACTCTGACCGACGGTCGGGCGACTGGGCGACTGGCCACTGACGCGCTCGATGCCAAGTGGGACCTCACCTTCGAGGACAGCCACGAGCCCTTCCACCACCTGCCGCGCGACTTCCTCTACCGCGCGCCGCTCCCCAAGACCAAGTTCCTCAGCCCCTATCCGGACGCGGTCTTCAACGGGCACCTCGAGCTCGACGGCGAGCCGATCGAGGTCGAGGGCTGGCGCGGCATGATCGGCCACAACTGGGGTGCCGAGCACGCCGAGCGCTGGGTCTGGGTTCAGGGCTCCGGCTTCGAGGGCCGCTCGCCTGAGGACTACTTCGACATGGCGGTCGGGCGGATCAAGGTCGGCGGTGCCACGACACCCTGGGTCGGGAACGCGATGCTGATGCTGGGCGGCCAGGCCCACCGGCTCGGCGGCTTCGGGCACATCCCCAGTACCCAAGTCGCGGAGGAGCCCACCGGCGCGAGCTTCGAGCTCAAGGGGAGCGACGTGAAGCTGAGCGGCCGCGTCCAGGCGCCCGCCAAGGACTTCGTGGCCTGGGTCTACGCCGACCCGGTCGGCCCCGAGCACAACACGCTCAACTGCTCGATCTCGGACCTCGAGCTCCAGGTCGAGCTCGACGGGCGCCCGGCCGAGACCCTGAAGGTCTCAGGCGCCGCGGCCTACGAGTTCGGCACCCGGGACAAGGACCACGGCATCCCGGTCCAGCCCTACCCCGACGGCTAGCCGAGCGCCTCGAGCTCCTCGTCGGTGAGCTCGATCTCGAGCGCCGCGAGGTTCTGGCGCAGGTGGTCGATCGAGAGCGTGCCGGGGATCGGCAGCATCACCGGCGAGCGGCGAAGCAGCCAGGCGAGCGCGATCTGCTCCCGCGTGGCGTCGTGGCTCTCGGCCACGTCCGCCAGGGCCGCCGGCCCGTTCCCCTTCAGGGGGTAGTACGGCACGAAGAGGATCCCGTTCTCCTCGCAGTAGTCGACCACGTCGTCCGAGGCTCGCTCCGCGACGTTGTAGTGGTTCTGCACCGCGGCGATCGGCACAATCTGGCGCGCGGCCTCGACCTGCTCGACGTCGACGGCCGAGATCCCGACCTCCTTGATCTTCCCCGCCTCGCGATACTCCGCGATCGTGCCGAGGCTCTCCTCCAGCGGGGTCTCGGAATGAACGCGGTGCAGGTAGTAGAGATCGATGGAGTCGGTCCGCAGGCTCGCGAGGCTCTGCTCGATCTGCGCGCGGAGCTCCTCCGCGCTCGCGGAGCCCGTGTAACCGCCCTTGGTGGCGACGACCAGCCCGTCGGGCGCCGGCGAGAACGCCTCGCCGATCGCCCGCTCGCTGTCGCCGCCGCTGTAGACGTGCGCCGTGTCGATCAGGCCGAGCCCCGCCTCGACCGCCTCGCGCAGGAAGGCATGGTTATCCGGCGTCGATGAGAGGCGGTTGGTCCCGAGGCCTATCCGGGCGACCTCGGTCCCCGCGACCTCGAGCGTGCGCGTCGCTGCTGAGGGGCCGGTCGACATGCCCTCAGGGTACGAAAGCCGCGCACGCGGCCCGCCCGGCCCCGAGAGCTACTTCTTCTTGAAGAAGGCCCAGGTATCCGGCAGCCCGAGCGCGTCCCGCAGCTGCGGGCCGTTGACGGTCGTCGTGCCGCCCGTGCCGACCAGGTTGGCGCGCACGATCCGGGGGGAGGTCCCGCGCTGGGTGACGGCGACGTTCTTGAGCTTGCCGCGCAGCCCGATCGAGCGGAGCGCCGAGTTCATGCGGCCCAGCGAGAACTTCCGCTTCCAGTGCTCGTATGGCGAGCCGGCGTCGGCCTCGTAGGGGTCGTCGACGCCGCGCAGGTAGGGGATCGGCGGTTGCCCGAAGCCGAGGGAGGAGAACTCGTTGTTCTCGGTGTGGCCGCCGGAGGTGGAGAAGAAGTAGGTCTGGGCGACCTTGCCCCGGTAGAGGACGACCTGGAGCCGCGTGCCGCTCACCGCCTGGTCGGTCTTGGCCGTCTCGGCCGCCACGCCGCCGTAGGCCTGGCTGCGGGTGTCGTCATAGACGTCGAAGGTTCCGCCGGAGCCGGTCGAGAGGACGTAGGAGCGCGCGGCCACCGCCTGCGCCTTGAGGGCCTCGATCGGCCAAGAGGGCGGGGATTCCCTCGACACGACACCGCGGACGTAGTCCTCGAGCTCGACGACGTTGATCGCCTGCAGGCTGCTGCCCGATGCCCTCACCTCGAGGGAGCCGCGGTAGGTGCCCTTGCCGGCGACGGTGACCGTCGGGGATCCGGCCGCGGTCATCGCCGCCCCGCAGCGGGCGATCCGCACGCCCTTCTTGTTGCGCACCACCACACCGGCACCCTTCCGCTTGGCGATGTACCCCTTGGCGGGCTTGAGGGCGGTTCCGCAGGCGGAGCCGGCGCCACGGAACGAGACGCTGCGCGCGCCGTCTCGGAGCAGCACCCGGACCGACTGGTCGGCCGTCGTCCCGATCGTGGTGCCCGTGAAGTAGTGGGTCAGTATCTGGTCGTACTTGAAGCCGTGCTTGGCGTAGCCGTACGCGCCGTACTGGCTCATCCCGGCCCCGTGGCCGAACCCGGCGCCCTTCACGACCCAGGTCTTCGCGGCGGCCGTGTGGGCGCCCGCGCTCCGCACCATCGCCGAGGCCGCCCCGGGGAGGGCCAGTAGGCAGCAGATCGAGGCGAGCGGGATGGTTCGGCGCCCCCGGAGCATCGTCCCTGGATAACGGCTCCGGCGGCGGGAAGTTGCGGCGAGCTAGGCTCTGGGTAGGCGTTCTGCGAGGGTGCTCCGCGAGGAGCAACCCGTTTCAGGAGGAGGATTGATGGCGACCGAGACGATTCAGGCGACGGATCACAAGCTCTACGTCGCCGGGGAGTGGATGGAGACCGGCGAGTGGTCCGAGGTGGCCGCGCCGTATGACGGCACAGTGATCGGCCGCGTGCCAAAGGGCGATGCCGCTCTCGTCGGGAAGGCCGTCGAGGCCGCCCACGCCGCCTTCCAGGCCGGCGAATTCCCCGCATACGAGCGCGCCGCCTTCCTCGATCGCGCCGCAGAGCTGGTCCGCGAGCGCGAGGACGATCTCACCATGACCATCGCGGCCGAGGCCGGCAAGCCGGTGAAGACCGCCCGCGTGGAGGCCCAGCGCTGCGTCTCGACCATGCAGTTCTCCGCGGTCGCCGCGCGCACCCTGACCGGCCACACGATCCCGATGGAGGCCGGCGCGGCGGGCGAGGGCAAGCTCGGCATGGTGATCCGCGTCCCCTACGGAGTGGTCGGCGCGATCAGTCCCTTCAACTTCCCCCTCAACCTGGTCGGCCACAAGCTCGGTCCGGCGATCGCCGCCGGCAACGCGATCGTCCTCAAGCCGGCCGGCCAGACCCCGATCTCGGCGATCAAGCTGGCGGAGATCTTCTACGACGCGGGTCTGCCGGAGAACTGGCTGCAGGTCGTCTGCGGCTCCGGCTCCGAGGTCGGCAACGCGATCGTCGAGGACGACCGGGTCGGCGCGATCACCTTCACGGGCTCGGCGCCCGTCGGCTGGGGCATCCGCTCGAAGGCCCCGCACAAGAAGGTCAACCTCGAGCTCGGCTCGAACGCCCCGCTGATCGTCAACGAGGACGGCGACTGGGAGACCGCCGCCGACAAGGCCCAGCTCCATGCCTACTCTCACGCCGGCCAGAGCTGCATCTCGGTGCAGCGGATCCTCCTCCATGAGGCGATCGCCGACCAGTTCACCGAGCGCTTCGTGAAGAACGTCGAGTCCCTCGTCACCGGCGACCCGATGGACGAGAACACCGACGTCGGGCCGGTGATCTCCACCGGCGACCGCGACCGGGTCAAGGAATGGATCGACGAGGCGGCCGCCAAGGGCGGCGAGATCCTCACCGGCGGCGAGCTCGTCGACGAGGACCGCTGCAT
>JBKPTM010000074.1:0-6455 GCA_046765935.1 Actinomycetota bacterium
TCTTCGCCTCGGTCGTCGCGGTAAAGGTGCCCTCGCAAACCGTGCCCTTGGCGTGGACCGCGCGAAAACCTGGGTGGGGACCGCCGTTGACGGCGCCGAGCGCGTCCACGATCTCCTCCCACATGGTTGCGGTCGCCACGACCGGAGCCTACCGCTGGGGATGCACCGGCTCGGGTTGCGCCACGAGGTCCACGTCGCCCGAGCGCTCGACGTGTTGCCAGCGCAGGCGCAGGCCCTGCAGCGCGCTCGCCACGGACTGCAGGACGACCAGATACATGAGCTGGCGGTAGACGAACGTCTGCAGGGGCAGGGCCCAGAGCACGCGCGCCCGCTCGCGATCGAGGTGAAAGGCGTAGGCCGCCTGCCCGAGGACCAGCAGATTGAACGCAAGCCAGTACGCGAGGACGGGAAGCGGGTTCAGGAAGAGGATGCCGTAGAGGGCGAAGACGTCGATCAGCGGCGCCAGCAGAGGCAGCGCGATCTGGAAGAGCACTAGGTACGGAAGGCCGATCCGCCCGATTGGACCTTCCCTGCGTCGCAGGAACGCCCGGCGATGCTTCCACACCGACTGCATCGTCCCGAACGACCAGCGATACCGCTGGCGCCAGAGCCCGCTCCAGCTCCCGGGCGTCTCGGTGAACGCCCTCGCGTCCTCGGCATAGACGACCTTCCATCCAGATCGGCCGAGCGCGATGGTCACGTCGGTGTCCTCGGCGAGCGTGTCGCTCGAGAAGCCGCCGACCTCCTCGAGCGCATCCCGTCGGAAGGCCCCGACGGCGCCGGGCACCGTCGGCATGCAGCCGAGCACGTCGTACAGCCTGCGGTCGAGGTTGAACCCGGTCACGTAGTCGATGTGTTGCCAGAGGCCGAGCAGGGTGCCCCGGTTCCCGACCTTGGTGTTGCCGGCCACGGCGCCCACCCGGTCGTCGGCGAACGGCCTGACCAGCGCCGTGAGCGTGCCCGGCTCGAAGAGCGTGTCCGCGTCGACGGCCGCGATCAGGTCGTGCGTGGCCGCCGCGACTCCGGTGTTCAGCGCCTCGGCCTTCCCGCGGTTCGGCTCGCGCAGGACGCGGACCCCGGGAAGTCCCAGACGATCCACCAGCGCACCCGTTTCGTCCGTCGAGCCGTCGTCCACGACCACCACCTCGAACTCCGGATAGTCGGAGGCGGCCAGCGAGCGAATCGCTCGCTCTATTCCGGCCGCCTCGTTGTAGGCCGGGACCACGATCGACACGGGGGGCTGGAAACCCCTTGGCAGTGGCTGCCTCCGCAGCCTCGTCCTGTGCAGGCGCGCGAGCCCGACGACCGCAACGGCCCGCAGCACCGCCAGCAGGGCGACCGGGATGAGTAGGGCCGTGAGCACGTCGGTCAGCAGCCGAGCGACCGTGAGGGAGGCAATCAGCATCTGGCCGCGAACGCGCTGGCCCTCCGAGGCGGCGGGGTCCGCTCCGCCGGCCCCGGTGCCGAGCAGCCGCGTCAGCGGGACGAAGTGAAAGCCACGTGCCCTCAGCTCCGGGACCAGGCGCGCGACGGCGGCCAGCGTCTCGGAGCGATCCCCGCCGCCGTCGTGCATCAGGATCACGCCTCCGCGATTGCCCGGCGGGGTGGCGTTGCGGACGATCTCGTCCACGCCGGGTTTGCGCCAGTCGTCCGAGTCGTAGTTGGCGAGCGCGATCACATAGCCGTGGCGAGCGATCTCCGCGTAGGCGTGCTCCTGCTCGGCATCGACCGCTTCCGGCGTCGCCGAGTAGGGCGGGCGCACGAAGCGTGCCCTGACCCCGGCGGCGCCGGAGATCGCGCTCTCGGTCAGGGAGATCTGCAGATCGCGGAGCCGGCCGGCGCTGGCGAGGTCGGCGTGGCTGAAGGTGTGGTTGCCGACCTCGAACCCGTCCCGGTGAAGGTCGGAGATCACGCCAGGATGCTCGACCACGTGCTCGCCAACGGCGAAGAACGTCGCCGGTACGCCGAGGCGCTTGAGCTCAGCGGCGATCGCCGGCGTCCAGCGTGGGTCGGGTCCATCGTCAAAGGTGAGCGCGACGCGCCGGCCGACCGGGACCTCGCGGGGAACCAGCGTGTCGCCCGGTCCGGCAACCAGGAGGGCTTTGTTGGTCTGTAGAGCGCTGGTGCGATCGGGCCCCGGCGCGGGCGGGGTTCCGCTGGCCCCGGTGGTGTGGGTCGTGAGCCCCTCAGCCAACAGCAACAGGATCAGGGAGGCGACGAAGAGACAGAGCAACAGCCAATGTGCCGGCGGTCGCTCGATCTTGCGCGCGATCCTGCGCCCACGTTCGCTCCGGGGCTTGCCGAGTCGGGCACGCTCCACTGTCACGGGGACCCCTAGCGGGACTGCCCGGGAGCGCCGCTGCCACCCGGACCGTTCCCCGGCGAACCGAGCGGCTTGCCGGTGGTGACGGTCTTGGTGGTTCCGAGCGCTTTCCCGTGGGTCGCCCCAGCCGATGCGTTGGGGGTCGGGGTGCTCGGCGATGCGGCGACGCTCGGCGCCTGCCTCTTCGGGGGCGAACTCGGTTGCGACCCGGCGCTGACGGGCGTGGCCGACGTCGGCGAGGCCGATGTGCTCCGGGCGCTCGCCGGCCGGGCCGTCGATGCCGGCTTCGACGCGGGCCGTGGAGCCGTCCGCGGGGCAGGGGCTTGCGAGTTCGCCTCATTCGGGCCCTGCGCCGCGATGCTTGGGAGCGCCGGGAGCGAGTCGAACCCTCCGAGGACCCCGAGCCCCAGGGCGATCAGCCAGCTGACGAGGAGCGCGAGGCCGGTGACCGCCGTTGCGCGCATCACGCGATGGCGGACCCGTCCGTCCGCGGCGAACACCGCCGTGTTTTGCCCCGCTGCCTGCTCCATCACTGGTCCTAAGTCGAGTGGGCCCTGTGCGCTCTGACCCGTATAGCGCCGGATACGCGCCCCGAGATACCGTCATCGAGCTCGATCAGATGGCCACCGCGACCCTTCTCTACGACCGCGACTGCGGGTTCTGCCGCTGGTGCCTCGGCAAGGTGCTCGCCTGGGACCGGCGTGCGACGCTCCGCCCGGTCGCGCTCCAGTCCGAGGAGGGGGATCGCCTGCTCGAGGGGATGCCGCGGGAGGAGCGGCTCGCCTCCTGGCATCTCGTAGACGGTGAGGGCACGGTCCGGTCCGCCGGGGCCGCTTTCCCGGGGCTCTTCAGGCTGCTACCCGGCGGCACCCCGCTCGCGGCGCTCACCTCGCGAGCGCCGGGGGTGACCGATCGCGCCTACCGGTGGGTCGCGGGTAACCGCAGCCGGTGGGGGAAGCTGGTCACCGACAGCGCGAAGTCGCGGGCGGACGCCCGGATCACCGAACGGCTCACGGAAGGATGAGCCGCGAACGTCCCGCAGTACCCCGTATGGGACACACCGCGGGACGTTCACGGCACGGTCCATCGCGAACGTCCCGCAGTACCCCTTCTAGAGCGTATTCCGGGACGTTCGCCCCTAAATTCGCCCGAAGAGTGCGTCCGTGATCGAGGCCGGCAGGTCCTGGCCTTGGTTATAGGCCCAGAAGATGATCACGGCCGCGCCCAGCAGCGCCACGTTCTTGAAGAACATCGCGCTCTGGATCTGCTGCATCTGCTGGTCCTCGACCTTCCAGAAGGCGTGCATGATCGGCGTGATGCCGATCAGGAAGCCGATGATGAGAAGTGCGCCGAGGTCGGCCCAGATGCCGAGCGCGATCATCAGGCCGCCAGCGATGATCGCGATGCCGCTCAGGGGCACCAGCAGGTCAGGGGAGGGAGCTCCGAGCGAACGGGCGTAGTCGCGACCCGCCTTGCCGCCCTCGCCCAGGTGGGCCATGAACCCGGAGCTGACGAACAAGAGACCGAAAAGGATCCTGCCGATCAGGAAGACCACGTCCACGGGATCTCCTCCTCGAACTAAACGGGGTTGCGCCTGGCGGCGCACCCTCGCATTACGGATTCAGGGAGATTGTTGCACCGTCAAGCTTCTCTTACAAGAAGCTACCCGGCGGCCTCGGCCCGCCGCAGCCCCGTGATCGCGAAGAGGAACACCGCCGCGAGCAGCGCGGCGATGATGCCCAGCGTCGCCAGGTACTCCGAGCCGGTCCCGGCGAGCAGGTCGCGGACGGTCTCCATCACGTGGGTGGCGGGGTTGAACGGGGCCACCGCGTGGACCCACCCGCCGAGCAGCTCGCGGGGCACGTAGACCGGCGCGAGGAACAGGAAGAGGAACACCGGAACCTGCATCAGCGGCGTCGCCTGGAGGCTGCGGAAGCGCAGCGCGACGCCGGCCGCGAAGAGCAGGCCGGTGACGTTGATGATCGCGGCCAGCGCGTACATCCCGAAGAGGTCGAGGCCGCCGCCGTGGATGTTCATTCCGACCGCCAGACCGATCAGGGTCACGGCCGTCAGTGTCACCGCCGCCCTGATCACCGCGACGGCGCCGTAACCGACGATCAGCGCAGTGCGGTGCGGGGTCGCCAGCAACAGCCGGCGGCCGAACCCGAACTGGAAGTCGGCGGCGATCGAGAAGCCGCTGAAGACACCGCCGAAGGCCGCGCTCTGACAGAGGACGAAGGCGAAGATGAACGAGGTGTAGCCGGGGCCGTAGTCGAAGCCGGGGGCGTTGCTGATCGCCGAGAGGCCGCCCGCGAAGGCGGTGAAGAAGAAGATCGGCATCAGCATCGGCGGCAGGAAGAGCAGGGGATTGGTGACGAGCGTGTGCAGGAGCCGCCACGCCAGGCCTCCGGCGACCGAGAAATAGCGCCTCACGTCCGCACCATCCTCTCCTTGAGCCCGAGGGAAGCGAAGATCAGCCCGAGGGTGAGGATCCCGAGCGCGCAGCCGAAGCCGAGCGCGAGAGCCTCCCCGTCCCAGCCGGTGATCAGCAGGCTCCGCAGTCCCTCGACCATGTAGCTGACCGGGTTGTAGGTCGCGACCTCGCGGAACCAGTCCGTCTGGATCAGGTTCCGGGGCAGGCTCATCGAGCTGAGGAAGAGGAAGACGAAGATCAGCGGGAAGAGGCTCTGGACCTTCTCCGGCGCGTCGACCCGCATCCCGACCGCCAGACCGATCGAGCCGAAGGCGAGGCAGATCACGATCGAGAGCGCGATCATCACCAGCGCGCCCGCGAAGCCGGCCTCGATGTGCGCGCCGGCGATCAGGCCGATCGAGATATAGGTCGCGGCCTGGAAGAGCCCCAGCGCCAGGGTCCCGGCGAGCTGGCCCGCGACCAGCGCGGCGGGGTGGATCGGCGTCAGCTGGAGCCGGTTGAAGAAGCCGCCCTGGTTGTCCTCGGCGAGGTTCTGACCGGTGCCGATGACGGCGAAGACGCCGGCCTGGATGAACGCGAACGCGAGGGCGAAGGTGACGTACGAGTTGGTCGGGAAGCCGGGCAGCGAGGTGGCCGACTTGAGGCCGACGGAGTTGATCGCGAGCAGGATCAGCGGGAAGGTCGTCGCGGGGATGACGGCGGCGGGCTGGCGGATCGTCCGCATGATCGAGCGGCGGGCGAGCTCAGGCGCCTGCACCCAGATCGACGGGTGCTGACGGACCGGCGCAGGGAGTGGAGGAGCAGCTGCCTCCATCAGGCCGGCGCCCCCTCGAGTGCCGGCTGCTCGCCGGTCTCACCCTCCTTGGCGGCCTCCTGCTGGGCCCCCTCGAGCGAACGGCCGGTCTTGGTGAGGAAGACGTCGTTGAGGCTGGCCTCGTGGAGCTCGAGGTTGGCGACCTTGACGTCGGCCTGATCGAAGGCGCGGATGATGTCGGCGAGTCGCTCGCCTCCGTCCGACTCGAGCCTCACCGCGGCGCCCTGCGGCGTTCCCGGGACGAGCTCGCCGAAGGGCCGGAGCAACTCCACGGCGCGATCCCGCTCGGCGTGATCGGCCGGGACGACCTCGACGGTGGGCCGCCCGACCTCCGCCTTGAGCGCGTCCGGAGTGCCCTCGGCGACCAGCTTGCCGTGGTCAATGATCCCGAGGTGGTCGGCGAGCTGGTCGGCCTCCTCGAGGTACTGGGTGGTGAGGAAGATCGTCACGCCCTCGTCGCGGGAGAGCCGCGCCACCTCGTCCCAGAGCGCGGTGCGGCTCTGGATGTCGAGGCCGGTCGTGGGCTCGTCGAGGAAGAGGACCCGCGGCCCGTGCAGGAGCGCGAGCGCCAGGTCGAGCCGGCGCTTCATGCCGCCCGAGTAGCCCCCGACCTTGCGGTCGGCGGCATCCGAGAGGCCGACGCGGTCGATCAGCTCGTTGCCCCGCCGGGTGCGCTCCGCCTTCGACATTCCGTGCAACGCCCCCTGGAGGCGCATGTGGTCGCGGGCGGTCAGGTTCGGGTCGAGCGCCGCCTCCTGCAGGGCCGCGCCGATCGCGTCGCGGACGGCGGCGCCCTCCTTGACCACATCGTGGCCGGCGACGCGCGCCGAGCCCGCGGTGGGAGGGAGGAGGGTGGTCAGCATGTGGACCGTGGTGGACTTGCC
>JBKPTM010000075.1:0-4357 GCA_046765935.1 Actinomycetota bacterium
GCCTGGGCGCTGCCGCTCTTGATCCGCGGCCGGACACCCGTGCTCGATGCCGTAGGCGCGTTGGTCTGGGCCGCCGGGCTGATCTCGGCCCTCCGTTTGGTGGATGGCGGCTCCAATCCGCCGGGCCTGCTCTTCGGTGCCCTGCTCGCCGCAGTGGTCGCCGCCCTGCTCACGCGTCGCCTCGGTGCGGCCGAGCCCTACGGTCTGGGCGCGTCCCACGCCTATCACGACGCGTCGCTCGAGGAGCGGGGCTCCGATGCGCTTGCGTAGCGAACCCCACTAGCATTTCGCCTCGGCCGCGGTCAACCGACCCGAGGAGCTCCCGATCAGCGTTCTGCGCAACCTTGAAGCCCGCATTGAGGGCCTCGTAGAAGGCGTCTTCAGTCGCGCCTTCAGCTCCGGCGTGCAGCCGGTGGAGATCGCGCGCAAGCTCGCGAAGGAGATGGACGCCCACAAGACCGCGTCCGTCCAGCGGGTCTACGTGCCCAACGAGTACACCGTCTGGCTCTGCCCGGACGACTACGAGCGCTTCAAGGACTACGAGTCCTCCCTGGCCCAGGAGCTCAGCGGACACCTCCTCGAGCACGCCCGCCACCACGACTACGACCTGCTCACGCGTCCGGTGGTCCACCTGGACCAGGACGAGCGGTTGCGGCTGGGTGAGTTCGGGATCCAGACCCGGCTCGTGCGGCCGCCGCAGCGCCAGGGAGCCGAGCCCGAGCAGGGCGAGCACGGCCACACGATGGTCTACTCCGCGACCCAGGCTCAGAAGGCGCGCTCCAAGCGCCGCCCGGACGCGGCCTTCTCCGAGACTCGTGCGATCGTCTCGGTCGACGACCGTCGCTACGTCCTCGACGGGCCGACCGCCACCCTGGGACGCTCCAAGGAGAACGACTGCGTGATCGACGACCCCAACATCTCGCGGCGTCACGCCGAGCTGCGCCGCTCCAATGTGGGGGACTGGCAGATCGTCGACCTCAACTCGACCAACGGCGTCAAGGTCAACGGCCGCCGGGTCGCCAACGCCCGACTGTCTCCGGGCGACGAGATCACTCTCGGAACCAAGGTCTTCGCCTTCGACATCGAGCAGTGAACGATCTCGAGCCGCTTGCGGTAGCGCTCAAGTTCGGCTTCCTTGCCGTGCTCTTCCTCTTCCTGTTCTGGGTGACGCGGAGCTCGCTCAGGGACCTGCGGGGGACGGCCTCGCCCGGCTTCGAGACCGGCTATCACGAGGTCGCCGGCGTCGAGCCGGCCGGGACCGACGCGTTCCTCGTCGTGGAGCAGGGCGGGGGCCTCAACGAGGGCGAGCACTTCGATCTGTTCGGCGGAGTCTCGCTGGGCCGCTCGGCCGACGCTGACATCCGCCTCGATGATCGGTATGCCTCCGGGATCCACGCACGCGTGTTCAACCGCTCCGGGGCATATTTCGTCGAGGACATGAACTCGACCAACGGCACTCTCCTCAACTCGCGCGAGCTGCACGGCGAGGCCGAGCTGACGCCCGGCGACGTGATCCGGATCGGTGACACTGAGCTCCGCTTCGAGGTGTCGTGATGCTCAAAGTCGCCGAGGAGGCACACAAGACCGACACCGGGCGCCAGCGCCAGGCCAACGAGGACTCCTACTTCGCCCGGGCCCCCGTGTTCGCAGTCGCGGACGGGATGGGCGGCGCGCAGGCGGGCGAGGTCGCCTCGCGGATCGCGGCCCGCGCCTTCGAACGGCGCCGGGCGGCGAGCGACGAGGGGCCCGCCGAGGGCCAGCTAGAGAAGATCGCGAAGGAGGCCAATAGGGAGATCCACAAGCTCGCCCAGGAGGACTCCTCCCGCGCCGGCATGGGGACCACCCTGACCGCGGCGATGCTGCGCGATGACGAGGTCGCGCTCGGGCACGTCGGCGACAGCCGGGCCTACCTGCTTCGCGACGGTGAGCTGAAGCGCCTGACCAAGGACCACTCGCTGGTGGAGGAGCTGCGCCGCCAGGGCCGGCTCACCGAGGAGCAGGCCGAGGAGCACCCCCAGCGCTCGATCATCACCCGCGCGCTGGGACCCGAGCCGAGCGTGAACGTCGACACGATGACGTTCCCGGCGCGCGACGGCGACGTCTTCCTGCTCTGCAGCGACGGCCTCACCACGATGGTCTCCGACGAGGCGATCCGAGAGATCCTCGTCAGCTCGAGGAATCTCCGGGTCGCCGTCCACAAGTTGGTCGACGCGGCGAATCGCGGCGGCGGGCGGGACAACATCACGGCGGTCGCGTTCCGGGTCGCCGACGCCGACGCGCAGGAGGGGGAGGAGGGGGCGACCCTGATCTCTCGCACGGCGGAGTCCGCCGGCCTGACGCGGGAGCGCATGCGCGGGGCCACCGATCGCCTCCGCGGCCAGGGACCGATGCCGACGCCGTCGCGCCGCAGGCGCGCGCTGAAGTGGGCCGCAGCGGTGGTGGTCGCCGCCGCCGTGGTCGCGGCCGCCGTCCTCTTCGTCCGCTCGATCTACTTCCTCGGCACCGACGACCAGGGCAACGTGGCGGTCTACCGGGGCCTGCCCTACGAGCTGCCGCTCGGGGTGAGCCTGTACTCGAAGCAGTACTCGATCCCGGTCCAGGAGGGAGCGCTGTCGGAGGATCGCCAGCGCGCCGTGACCGGGCACACGCTGCGCGGCAAGGACGACGCGACCAGCCTGGCGGATGACATCGTCCGCCGCCCGACCGAGGGAGTCCCGCAGCCGGCGCCGCAACCCGCGCCGGCGAAGAAGAAGAAGTCTGGGGCCACCTCCAAGGGCAAGCAGGCGCAGAAGCGTTGAGCGCGCGCACCCGCGAGCTATTCGCCCTGGTCCCGGTCGCGCTCCTGGTTACGGCCGGGTTCACGGCCGTGCTGATCACCAACTCGGATCAGCTCGGCAACCTGAGCGTGCTCTACGGGGGCTACTTCCTCGCCCTCTGCGTCGCCACGCACATGGTCATCCGGATCCGGCTCCCCGATGCCGACCCCTACCTGTTCCCGCTGGTCGCGCTCCTGGCGGCCTTCGGCATGGTGATGCTCTTCCGCCTGAACGAGGGCCTGGCCCGCGACCAGGCCAACTGGTTCGTCCTCGGCCTGGTCCTCTTCTCCGCGACGATCATCTTCCTGCGCGACTACGACGCGCTGGAGCGCTACCGCTACCTGATCGCCCTCGCCGGGATCGTGCTGCTGATCCTGCCGCGCTTCCTGGGTCACGCGGTCAACGACGCCTACCTGGCCGTTGACCTCGGGCCGATCACCTTCCAGCCGACCGAGCTGGCCAAGATCTGCATCGTCGTCTTTCTGGCGAGCTACCTGAACGAGCACCGCGAGGTGCTCGTGGTGGGCGCCCGCAACGTCTTCGGCCTCGTCCTGCCGCCGCTCAAGCACCTCGGCCCGCTCCTCGTCGTCTGGGGGGCCGCGATGGTGCTGCTCGTCTTCATCCGCGACCTGGGCAGCTCGGTGATGTTCTTCGGCGCCTTCCTCGCCCTGATCTACGTGGCGACCGGCCGGCTCTCCTTCGTGATCATCGGGCTGGGCCTCTTCGTAGCCGGCGCCTGGTTCTTCGCTCACACGGCCGCCCACATCCAGGAGCGCTTCGACATCTGGCTCGACCCCTTCAAGGATGCCGGCGGCTCGGGCTACCAGCTCTCGCAGTCGATCTTCGCCCAGGCCGACGGCGGGCTCTTCGGCAGGGGGCTGGGGGACTCCCTCGTCCAGCTGCCCGGCTGCCACGGCGACTTCCCGGACCAGTGCGCGATCCTGCCCGCCCCGCACACCGACTTCATCTACTCGGTGATCGTCGATGAGCTGGGGCTCTTCGGCGGGGCGGCCGTCGTCCTGATCTACGCGCTGATCGCCGAGCGGGGCTTCAAGACCGCGATCCTGGCCGAGGACGGCTTCTCGAAGCTGCTCGCGACGGGACTGACGGCGATCTTCGCCCTCCAGGCATTCGTGATCATCGGCGGCGTCACCAGGGTGATCCCGCTGACGGGCGTGACCCTCCCGTTCATCAGCTACGGCGGCAGCTCGATCGTCGCCAACTTCATCCTGCTCGCCCTGCTCCTGATGGTCTCGGACAAGGCGCGCAGGCGAGTGCGCCTGCAGAGCGAGACGAGGATCGGCTGATGAACCGCCAGATCGTCAAGCTGTTCGGCTTCCTGCTCGTCCTCTACGCCCTGCTCTTCGGCTTCACCTCGTACTGGTCGATCTTCGACTCGGACTCCCTGAAGGCCAATCAGGCGAACCGCAGGCCGCTGCTCGAGGAGCAGAGGATCCAGCGCGGCGACATCCTCGCCTCCGACGGCTCGGTGATCGCTCGCTCCCGTGCGGTCGGCAAGGGCAACAACAAGATCTACGTGC
>JBKPTM010000076.1:0-5491 GCA_046765935.1 Actinomycetota bacterium
CTGCAGACCCAGGCGGCGGAAGTGGCGCCGGATTCCCTCCAGATCCTCCTCGACGATGCCGCGGATGCGGAGCTCGCCACTGGTGGCCGCCGCGAGGGCCATGAAGCTCGCGATCTCGATGTGATCGGGGCAGACGTCGTGCTCTGCGGCACCGAGCCTGTCCTGTCCATGGACAGTCATCACGTTCGACCCGATGCCATCCACCTGTGCGCCCATCCTGCAGAGCAGGCGCGCCAGGTCCTGGACGTGCGGCTCGCAGGCCGCGTTGGCGATCGTCGTCGGGCCCTCGGTCAGGGCCGCTGCCAGCAGCGCGTTCTCGGTCCCCATCACCGAGGGCTCGTCCATGAAGATCCGGGTCGGCTTGAGGCCGTCAGCCGGAGACGAGAGCTCGTTCCACTGGTCGCCCGCCACCTTCGCGCCCAGGTCGCGGAATGCATCCAGGTGGGCGTCGAGCCGGCGACGCCCGATCGTGTCGCCGCCGGGGGGTGGCATGCGCACCTCCGCGAAGCGCGCGAGGAGAGGTCCGGCGATCAGGAAGGACGCCCGGATCCGGTTGGCGAGCTCCTCGTCGACCTCGGTGCCGGAGATCTCATCCGCCTGCAGCCGCACCTCGTTCTCCCCAGTCCAAGCCACCTTGACGCCGAGCCGCTCGAGCAGCCCGAGCATCGACTCGACGTCGCGGATCCGCGGCACGTTGCGGACGAGGAGCTCCTGATCGGTCAGCAGGCACGCGGCGAGGATCGGGAGCGCGGCGTTCTTGTTGCCCGCCGGCACGATCTCTCCTGACAGCGGTACGCCGCCCTGGATGATGAATTTCTCCATGGGCGCCTAGAGTAACCAGCCCCATGGCGGAGGTCTCACGAGACGATGCATGGCAGCTGGTCACGGAATGGGTCGACTCGGACTCGCTCCGAAAGCACCTGCTGGGGGTGGAGGCGGCGATGGTCGCCTACGCCCGCAAGTGGGATGAGGACGAGGAGACGTATGCCGTGGTGGGACTCCTCCATGACCTCGACTACGAGCGCTACCCGGACCTCGACACGGGACATCCGCGCTACGCGATCAAGGAGCTCCAGGAGCGCGGCTACCCGCAGGAGGTGATCGACGCGGTGGCCGGGCACGCGGACTTCATGGGTGTCCCCAGGGAGACCCGGATGGCCAAGACGCTCTACGCCGTCGACGAGCTCTCGGGCTTCGTCGCGGCCTGCGCGCTCGTCCGCCCGACGGGGATCGAGGGCATGAAGCCGAAGTCGGTGAAGAAGAAGCTCAAGACGCCGTCGTTCGCGGCGGCCGTCAACCGCGAGGACATCCAGCGGGGCATGGAGGAGCTCGGCGTCGATCAGGACGAGCACATCGCCCTCGTGATCGAGGCGCTCGCCGAGCGTTCGGACGAGCTGGGCATCGGACCCCGGGAAACAGCCGGTTCCGACAGTTAGATGTAGCCGGTGCCGCGCTGGCTGAAGATCACCCTCGGCGTGATCGGGGGACTGATCGCGCTCCTGCTGCTCAACGCGATCGTCGTCTCCAACGCCACCAAGGACGCCTACGTGCGCGATTCCGGCGCACGGCTCATTGAGACCTCCAACGGGACGCTCCAGGTGCTGGAGCAGGGCAACCCTCAGGGCACGCCCATCGTGCTCGTCCACTGCTACACGTGCTCGATGAACTGGTGGGACGACCTCGCGCCGCTGCTCGAGCGAGACCACCGGGTCATTCGAGTCGACCTGCTGGGTCACGGCGGCTCCGACAAGCCCAGCGCCGGGTACTCGATCGACGACCAGGCGATCGCCGTGGCCGAGGCGCTCGCCAAACTCGGCGTCGTCAACGCCACTGTCGTAGGGCACTCGCTCGGCGGCAGCGTGGTGACTGACCTCGCCCAGCGAAGCCCGCAGCTCGCCTCCCGCGTGGTGATCATCGATCAGGCGCCGGAGGACGGCTTCGAGAACGAGTCGTTCGCGCAGCACCTGAGCTACTGGCCGGTCTTCGGCCAGGCCGCGGATCGCCTGATGCGAATCGCACCGAAGTCCGTGGTCCGCGGTCAGTTCGAGATCGCCTTCGCACCCGGCCATGACATCTCGAGCGGCTTCGACAATCCTGACCAGCCGGTGGACGACCTGCGGGCGATGACGTATACGGCCTACAAGGACACCCGCGACGCGGAGGAGAAGTTCGTCGACGATGCGCCGCTGGACGAAAGGCTCGCCACCGCCCACGTGCCGACGATGGTGATCTTCGGCGCCGAGGACCAGGTCTACGACGCACAGGCGGCCGTGGCGCGCTACCAGCAGAACGTGCCGGGGGTGCAAACGCACCTGATCCCCGGCGCGGGGCACTCGCCGAACGTCGAGCGGCCGAACCTCGTCGCGCCGCTGATCCTCTCCTGGGCCGCGCCGCCGCGGGGGCCACTCCGGCCGGCGACGAAGCCCCCGGCGAAGAAGCGCAAGAAGCGCGCGGGGAAGACCTGAAAAAGCGAAAGGGCCCGATTTCTCGGGCCCTTTCTGGGAACAAAGGTTTCCCTTTGTTCCGTTGTTGACCACACTACCCCTCGCAACGGCGAAGTCAAGCCGGCGTCAACGGACGTTTTCGCTAGTTGCGGGGGTTTTGCGGAGTCAGGCCGGCTGCGGCGCGGGAGCCTCGGTGAGCTCGAGGGTGTCCGCCGGAGCCTTCTGGTTTCGCGACAGGGCGATGAATGGCAGGGCGAACGCCGCGATTCCGGCGGAGACCAGGTAGGAGGCCGCATACCCAGATGAGTCCGCGACGCGGCCGAGGACGGGCTGGGCCCAGACGCCCCCGCTCGAGGACATCATCGAGTCGAAGGAGAGGATCGTCGCTCGCTGCCGCGACGGGATCATCCCGTTGATGTAGGTCTGGCGGATCGGCATCGTGGCGGCGAACAGCAGCCCCCACACGGTGGTCAGGCCGATCACCCACCAAAAGCTCTGGATCGCCCCGATCAGGGCGAGCGTGACCACGCTCAGCGCCGCCGTGCCCAGTAAGGCCGAGGTCCGCCGATGAAAGCGGGCGCGAATCCGGGGAGCCGCCACCCCGCCCAGGATCTGGGCCCCGGCGACGATCGCGGCGGCTAGCCCCGCGATCTCGTAGGCCTGCGGGTCTCCGTAGAGCTCGAGCAGGTAGGGCTGCAGTGCGTAGAAGGCGTAGATCCCGACGCCCCCCGTGAACAGGGCCTCGACCATCAGCCACTTGACGGCCGGAACGCGCCAGCCGTACTCGATCGAGTTCGAGGCGATCTTCCTCATCTCGGCCAGCGGCCGGCCGCCCTTCTCGGGGGTGAAGCCGACGTCGTGCATCAGCCTGAACGCGACGACGAACATCACGATCAGGATCGCCCCGCGGATCACAAAGGGCGTGCCGAGGCTGACCTGCTGGGCGATGAAGCCTCCGGCCACCGAGCCACCAAGCATCCCGGCACCGGTGACGATCTGTCCGCGCCCGAAGACCGTCTCCAGCCGGCCGTCGTAGCCGGTCGCCGTGAGGGCGTCGACCAGCCAGGCCTCCACCGCTCCCGAGAAGAACGTGAAGCCGAGGCCGAGCAGCAGCGAGACGATCGCCCACTCCCAGAAGGGCGCCTCGATCTGCCAGAGCAGCACATACAGCAGGCTCGACGCTGAGAGCGTCAGGGTGCCGAGCAGGTAGGAGGTGCGCCGCCCGATGGTGTCGGCGACGATCCCGGTCGGCACCTCGAAGATCACCATGCCGCCCGTGAAGAACGCGTTGGCCGCGAACGCCTCCAGGTTCGAGAGGCCGGCATCGAGCAGGAAGATCGTGTTGATCCCCCAGATCAGCGAGGCCGCGAGCGTGTTGCCGAGCATCAGCAACAGGTAGGTGCGCTGGATGGAGCGAGAGGTGGGCATGCCTTACTGAAGGTAATGACCCGCGCCGTCGCCCCGATTCATCGTGTGCCCGCCCCAGAAAAAGCGAAAGGACCCGGTTGCCCGGGCCCTTTCTTTGAACTGAACCTGATTGACCCGAAGGTCAACCTGTTCTGTTCAAGTGGCGAGCACCCTACCGATGGAAGAAGGTCGGTCAAGAGGGCGCGAAGGCGTGATCCCGCGTTTTGCGGAAATCTGAGAATCGCGCGGATCCGCGGGGCGTCGCAAACTGCGACTTCAGCGCCAGCGGCCGCCGGCCTTCGCCCATTCGTTCATGTGATCCACGGAGCAGAACGCGTCGGCGACACGGTGCTCCCCCCGGTGCCGGACCAGGAGGACGTGGGCTTCCGGGAGCTCGGCACCGCAGTGCGAGCACTCCCTCGCTCCCTCGTCGAGCGTCGCCGGCTCCGACATGGCGCCGGCCTCCCAGTGGGCGCCCTGGATCGACCACGGGATCACGTGCTCGAGCCGGCAGAAGACGGCGCGGCGCTCGCCCGCGGGTTCATAGGCGCGGAAGCCGTCGTCCCGCTCGACCTCCGCTCCGCACCAGGTACAGGCCTCGTTCACAGGACTCATAGGAATAGCCTCGCACTCGCATGAGCGATCTGCGGATAGTCGTGCTCGATGGCGATCAGACCGGACAGGAGCTGCTCGAGCAGGCACTGCGTGTCCTCGACCCCAACGTGATCGGGCTTGACCTGGAGCTCGAGCGCTTCGACCTCTCGCTCGAGAACCGCCGCCGGACCGAGAACGCGGTCTGCACAGAGGCCGCGAGGGCGATGGCCGAGGCTGGCTTCGGGATCAAGGCGGCGACGATCACGCCTGAGGGCGCCAGTGACGTCGGCAGCCCCAACCGGCTGATTCGGGAGGCGATCGACGGCAAGGTGATCGTCCGGACCGGACGACGCATTCCCGGCGTGAGCCCGGTGGCCGGGATCCACCATCCGATCTCGGTGGTCCGGATGGCGGTCGAGGACGCCTACGGCGCCGAGGAGTCCCGCCGCCCCGAGGACGGCGACGAGGTCGCCCAGCGCACCGAGGTGATCCACCGCTCGATCTGCCGGGCCGTCGCCGAGTACGCCTTCCGCACCGCGGAGCAGATCGGCGGCCGCGTCTACGGCGGTCCCAAGTGGACAGTCAGCCCCGTGTACGAGGGGATGCTGAAGGAGGAGATGGATGCGGCGGCGGAGCGCCATCCCGGGATCGAATACGAGCCGCTCCTGATCGATGCCACCTACGCCGGGCTGTTGACGGGGCGAGCCGATGCCCCGCTGGTGATCCCGAGCCTCAACCGCGACGGCGACCTGCTCTCGGACCTGGTGCTGCCCCTGTACGGCTCGATCGCCGGGGCGGAGTCGGTTCTCCTCGCCCTCGACGACGACCTGCGGGTCCGCGTCGCGATGAGCGAAGCGCCTCACGGGACGGCGCCGGCGCTGGAGGGAAAGGACATCGCCAACCCGATGGGGATGATCCTGGCGGGCGCCGCCGTGCTGCACTACGCCGCCGAGGCGGGGGTCGATGCCGCGGAGCGGGCCTCAGCCGCCGTCTACGACGCCGTGATCGAGACCGCCGCGTCGGGAATCCGGACCCCGGACCTGAAG
>JBKPTM010000077.1:0-3509 GCA_046765935.1 Actinomycetota bacterium
GCCGGGAGGAAGGCGCCCTCCTTCCCCTTGAGGCCGTCCTTCGATCGGTGGCGGTAGATCAGACCGTCGGCGTCGAGCTCGTCCCGGATCGCGTCGGCCGTGCGGATCATGCGCTCGTCGTCGTAGTCGATGAAGCCGACCACCGGTAGGCGGAGCAGGGCTGCGTCGAGCGCCTTCCGGTCGAAGGTCTGGACGAAGACGCCGCGTTTCTTGTCATAGCCGCGATCCTCGATCGCCCCGCGGATCTCGTCGCGGACCGACCGCCAGCGTTGCTCCGGCGCCTTCCGCATGCAGGCCTTGGCCAGGGCGAGCGCCCGGTCGAGCGCCGCCCAGCAGAGCGCCTTCGAGTGCGTGAAGTGCTTGCGGCCGCCGCGCCACTCCCAGATGCCGCGGTCGGGCTCCTCCCAGCGCTCCGCGGCGTGGTTTGCGATGTCGACGATGAAGCGCCAGTAGTCGTCATCGGGCTCGTGCCCCCGCTCGTACCAGCGCCAGCTCTGGACGATGAGCTGTCCGAGGACGTCGAGCTGGAGCTGCTTGGTGGCCTCATTCCCGATCCGAACGGGCTGAGCTCCGCCGTAGCCCTCGAGATCGAGGTCGATCTCCTCCTGGCGGCGCTCGCCCGCGACCCCGTACATGATCTGCAGGTCCTCGGCATTGCCGGCCGCGCTGCGCTCGATGAAGCGGCGGAACGCGTCCGCCTCAGAATCACAGCCGAGATCGCCGAGCGATCGTGCCGCCAGCGTCGAGTCGCGGATCCAGCTGTAGCGGTAGTCGAAGTTGCGCTCGCCGCGCTCGACCTCCGGCAGCGAGGTGGTCGGGGCGGCCACCAGAGCGCCGGTGCGATCGTAGGTCAGGGCCTTCAGCGTGAGCGCCGAGCGGACGAGCTCGGCCTCGTCGCCCGCGGAGACAGTGAGATGCGAGATCCACTCCTCCCAGAAAGCGATCGTGTCGTCGAGGGCGCGATCCAGCTCCTCCGGCTCCGGCTCGTCGGGGTTGTGCTCTTCGATCGTCGCCGGGTCGGCGTAGGCGACGGCTACTCGCATCCGCTCGGAGGCCCGGACCGTGCAGCGCCCGCGCAGGTCGTGATCACCGGCCTCGAGCTCGAGGTCACCCGAGATCACCAGGCCGTCGTCGCCGCCGATCGCCGAGTAGACGTTCGGGCCGTGCTTACGGATCCAGGCGTCGATCTCCCCGTAGTCGTAGCGCGGGACGATCTCCACATCGAAGTCGACCGAGCCGCGGACCCCCTCGATCACGCGCAGGATCTGCGGGCCCGTGCCGGTCGGGCCCTCGCGGCCCATCGTCATGCAGTCGATCACCACCGCCTCGCCTCCCTCGACGCGGAAGCGGGTCTCGAGCACCATCGTCTCGCCGCGGTAGGTGCGGTGGACGGTGGCCTCGCGGGTGCCCTCGGCCGGGGCGATCGAGAAATAGCCGCCGCGCTCGGCATCGAGCAGGCGTCCGAAGCAGCTGCCGGAGTCGAAGCGCGGGAGGCAGCACCAATCGATCGACCCCTCGCGCGAGACCAGCGCCGCCGACTGGCCGTCGCCGAGCAGGCCGTAGTCGGCGATTGGTGGATATTTCTGACTCACGGGTAGGGAATACCCAAATGCCCGAAATCGCCATCCTCGACGTCGACGGCACGCTCGTCGACACCAACTACCACCACGCGATCGCCTGGTTCAGGGCGTTCCGCAAGCGCGACGTCACCGTGCAGGTCTGGGTCGTCCATCGCCACATCGGCATGGGCGGAGACCAGCTGGTCGCGGCGGTCGCGGGCGATGAGGTCGAGGACGAACTCGGGGACGACATCCGCGAGGCGGAGGGCGACCTCTACAAGGAGCTGATCGACGAGGTGCAGCCGATGGAGGGCGCGCGCAAGCTGATCGAGGACCTGAGGGAGCGCGGCAACACCGTCGTCCTCGCGAGCTCGGCCAAGGACTGGGAGGTCGAGCACTACATCGAGCTGCTGGACGCCTCCGAGATCGTCGACGCCTGGACGACGTCGGCCGACGTCGAGCAGACGAAGCCCGAGCCCGACCTGGTGCACGCCGCGCTCGACAAGGTCGACGGCCGGCCGGAGGACGCGATGCTGATCGGCGACACGGTCTGGGACGTGAAGGCCGCGCACCGCGCGGGGGTGGAGACGCTCGCGGTGCGGACCGGTGGGTTCTCGGAGCAGGAGCTCACCGACGCCGGCGCCCGCGAGGTCTACACGTCGGTCGAAGAGCTCCGGCGCAGCCTCGTTGAGACGCCGCTCAGGGGGTAGCCGCCTCCTCCAACGCGCGGGCCGCGCGCTCCACGGTCTCCTCGTCGAGCTCCGCGTCGATCAGCTCGTAGCGCTTGTCGAGCTCGGCGATCAGGGCCTCCTCCAGCTCGCCGACGTCGATCTCGCGGCCGAGCTCCTGGGCGACGCTCCCGGAGGTTTCGGGGTCCCAGTCGAGCTCGAGGGCCTCGTAAACGGGCACCAGGACATCCGCGATTTCGCGCCCGCCGGAGGCGACCACGACGCCGCCCATGTGGGCGCCGCCCCGGATCATGCGCTGGCCGATGCCGGCGAGCTTGGCCTTGCCCCGTGCATTAACGGTGTAGGCGCCGGGGCAGTACTCGCCCGCGACCTCGCCGACCCCGGAGTCGACCCCGAGGCCACGGAGCGCGTCGGCGATTAGATCGGCCATCTCCTCGAAGCGGGCGTAGGTGCGCTTCGGGGGCTGCGGATCCGCGTAGGCGCGGGCGATGGCGATCGTGCCCTCGTGAAAGACGGCGGCGCGCCCCCCGGCCAGCCGCTCGACGGCCGCGAAGCCGGCGGCCCGGGCCGCCTCCGCGGCCCGCTCGTAGCCGGGGCTCGAGATGTCCTGACGGCCGAAGGCCACCTCTCGGCCCGGCCGGTGGATGCGAATCGTCGGCGGTAGCTCCGCGGCCGCGACCCGGCGCAGGATCGTGCGCGAGACCTCGGTGCTGAGCTCGGGCTGGTCGGGGAAGGAGTGGCGGATCAGGCGGAGCGTCTCCAGGGCTACCTCCGCCGCCTGAGCCTTCGATGCGTGAGCAGGATCGCGGCCAGCCCCAGGAGCTGACACCCGAGGATCACGCGATTGAGATCGAAGGCCGGCTGCCAGCTCACCTCGTCGCCCCGGATCACCCACGCCCCCACCGGTCGCGCCTGGACTCCGAAGCCCGCTCCGCCGTCGCTGTGCTCGCCGTGTTCGCTGCCGCCGCCTCCGGCGCCGCCCATGACCGCCGCAGCCGGGATCACGGCGAGCCCGTTCTTCTCGAAGGGCTCGCCATAGACCCTCCTGACGGTGAGCGAGTCGCGAGCCGTCGAGATGGTCTCCTGGACGTTCATTCGTCCTCCTTGGTCGAAGTGCCAGCCGAAGTGTGAACCCCGCGCCTAGGCGGCCTCGTCCGGGTCGTCTCCGAGCAGCGCCTCGCGCAGCAGTCGCTCCTCCTCGTCGAAGAGGTGGCCGATCATGCGGTCGCGGTCCATCAGGATGCGACGCTTGGTCTGGGCG
>JBKPTM010000078.1:0-5217 GCA_046765935.1 Actinomycetota bacterium
GACTGGGAGAGCGATGCGCTGGGATTCACAGAGAGTCGATCGGGAGCAGGGGAGGAGCCTTCCCGGGCTGGATGTAGAGAGGGTGCGGACCTTCGACGCTCCGGAGGCTCTCGGCATCAACTTCCACGAGGTCCGCGCCAAGTCCGCCCTCAACAAGGTGCCAGGCGACTACCTGCCGTTCAACTGGACCGTCAACGCCTTTCGTGGCTGCGCCCACGCATGCGTCTACTGCTTCGCTCGTAACACGCACACCTATCTGGACCTCAACGCGGGGCGGGATTTCGAGCGCGAGATCGTCGTCAAGGTCAACGTGCCCGAGTTGCTGCGCGCCGAGCTTGCCAAGCCGAGCTGGAAGCGCGAGCTCGTTGCGATCGGGACCAACACCGACCCGTATCAATGGGCCGAGAGTCACTACAGATTCATGCCTCCGATCATCGAGGCGTTGCGCGATTTCGAGACGCCCCTCTCGGTCCTGACCAAATCGCCGCTTCCTGTTCGCGACCTCGATCTCTACCTCGAGCTCGCTGAGGTCGCAGACGTGAGCGTGAACTTCTCCGTGCCCACCCTCGACCAGAAGATCTGGCGCGAGACCGAGCCGCACACCCCGCACCCACGCAAGCGGCTCGAGGCGGTGGCGAAGTTCAACGGGGCCGGGATCCCCTCCGGCGTGCTCGTGGCCCCGCTGATGCCCGGGATCAACGACTCGCCGGAGCTCGTCGACGAGATCGTCTCGCTCGCAGAGGAGGCGGGCGCGACCTTCGTGAACGGCATCGCCCTCCACCTGCGACCGGGCGTCAAGGAGGTCTTCATGTCCTGGCTCTCGGCGGCGCGGCCGGACCTCATGCCGCGCTACGAGAGGCTCTACGACGGCCGTGCCTACGCTCCGAGCGCGGAGCGCAACCGGATTGGTCGCCTGGTCCGGCCGACCAAGCCCTCACGGGACCGGCGGTACCGCCGGCGGGACGAGCTGGCCGCGCGACGTGCGGAGCGGGCCAAGGCGGCGGAGCAGCCGGCCCCTGCCCAGACGAGCCTCTTCTAGATCCGCCCGCCATTGACGACGGTTCGATGGGTGCTCGCCGGGTAACCGACGCCCGAGGGCAACGAGGAACGGAGGAAGGACCATGGCGACCACCAAGCAGCGGCGGGCCGCCAAGCGCAACGTGAAGAAGGCGCAGGCCGGCGCGCGCAAGAAGCAGACGCTGAAGAACCTGCCGAGCAGGACCAAGACGGCGCTCGGCAAGGAGGCGAACAAGGTCCGCAAGGGTCAGGCTAAGACCCGCGACCAGCTCAATCGCGAGGCGGCGCGGCTTGACATCCGCGGCCGCTCGAAGATGGGCAAGGATCAGCTGCGAGCCGCGATCAAGCGGCGCGGCGGCCGGGCCGACTGACTCGACGCCGAGCGCCTACCCCTCGATGCCGGTGGCGTCGTGCGGCGCGCCCACCGGCTTCGACTCCGGCGATCCACGCTGTCGCAGGAAGACCGTGATGGCGACGAATGAACCAACCGCCAAGAACTCGGACTGCCAGTTCTGCAGCGTCGCCTCCCAGAAGTCCGCGGACCCGATGTAGCCCAGCCAGGACACGGTCGCCTCGTGGTGGTCGACCTGCTGGGCGTTGAACTCGGTCCAGCCGGTCACCGACTGCGCGAACCAGGACCCGAAGAAGATGATCGACATCACGATGAGCAGGGAGTTCGAGTAGATGTAGGTCTTCACCCCTCGGGGTTTGGCCCAGTCGGGCGAGGCCGGACGGGCATGCTCGCCGACGGCCTGCTCCTCGTCGGATTCCGTCCCCTGCTCACCCGGTTGCTTGGATTCCGGCGAGCCGCGCTCGACGAGCCAGACGGTCGCGAGCATGAACAGCATGAACTGGAGGTACTCCGACTGCCAGTTCTCCATCACGGCGTTGCCGAAGTCCGAGGAGACGATGTAGCGCCAGAACGACATCGGCGTGCCGTGGTGCGCCATGGCGTCGTTGTTGTGGAGGGCGTGCCCCGCGATCGCCTGGCCGACCAGGGCGCCCAGGAAGAGGACAAGGAAGAAGAGCGAGAGCGAGTGGTCGCCGATGAACTGCCGGAGCCGCGCCATCAGTTATGGGCGAGTCCAATGACCGAGTAGAAGACGAGCCCGGTCGTGATCAGCACCAGCCAGGTGAAGAACATCACTCTCATGCGGAGGAGTCCTTCCCGCTCGATCGCTCACTAACCGCTCCAAGTGCTCTTTTCCCATCGGCTTTCTGGCATTTCCCCCAATCAGGTAGGGAATTAAGAGGTTTTTGATCCACAAGGTCGAGAACTTTGGTACCGTGCCGCCGACTTGTCTAGGAAACCAATGAAGAAAGGTCACAAGGAAGCCTCCATGACTCACGGAACCCCCAAGCGACAGTCGCGGCGATTCCTCGCCCGCCTCGGCATCGCGATGCTCGCTCTCGGAGCGACCGTCGGCATCGCCGCATGCGGCGGCTCGGCGAGCGGCGCCGACAAGATCAACCTCGTCGCCTACTCCACCCCGCAGCAGGTCTACGAGGACAAGCTCGAGCCTGCCTTCAAGGACACCGCCGACGGCAAGGACATCGATTTCTCGAACTCGTTCGGAGCGTCCGGTGACCAGAGTCGAGCAGTCGAGTCCGGCCAGCCGGCCGACGTCGTCGAGTTCTCACTCGAGCCCGACATGACGAGGCTGGTGGACGCCGGCATCGTCGACTCGACCTGGAACCAGAACCAGTACAAGGGCATCGTCACCAACTCGGTCGTGACGCTGATGGTCCGGCCGGGCAACCCGAAGCACATCACCAGCTTCGACGACCTCGCCCGGGACGACGTCGACGTGATCGACCCGAACCCGGCCACTTCCGGCGGAGCCCGCTGGAACATCATGGCCATCTATGGGTCCCAGATCGCCGAAGGCAAGTCGGAGGAGCAGGCGCAGGACTTCGTCAAGCAGGTCCTCGCCAACACCTCGGTCCAGGACTCGAGCGCCCGAGACTCGCTGCAGACGTTCTCAAGCGGCAAGGGCGACGTGCTGGTCGGCTACGAGAACGAGGCCATCCAGGCGAAGCAGGAGGGCATCGATCTCGATTACGTCACACCCGACAGCACGATCCTGATCGAGAACCCCGTCGCGGTCACGAAGGACGCGCCGGACGCCGCGCAGAAGTTCCTGGATTTCCTCTACACCGATCCGGCGCAGCAGGAGTTCGCCGACGCGGGTTACCGCCCGGTCGTCAAGTCCGTGTTCGACAAGAACGCAGACGAGTTCCCGGTCCCCTCAGGCCTCTTCACGATCGCCGAGTTCGGCGGCTGGAGCAAGGTCGCGGACCCGTTCTTCGGGGACGACGGCTGGGTGATCCAGGCGGAGAAGGAGCTCGGGAACCCGACCAGCTAGCCGTCGGGAGCGAGCAGCAGACATGGCGTCAGCCGACACCGCTGTAGCCAGGCCGCCGAGGGCGGGCCTTCGGGTCCCCCTCGGCGGCGCTGCGCTCACCCGTGGGGCCTCGTTGCTGTGGCTCGGCCTGATCGTGCTGCTTCCCCTTGCCGCGGTGTTCAGCCGGGCATTCGACGACGGCGTGGGCCATTTCTTCGATGCGATCTCCGACAAGGAGGCCGTGGCGGCGATCAAGCTGACCCTGATCTCCTCGGTGATCGTGGTCGCGATCAACGCCGTGATGGGAACGCTGATCGCCTGGGTGCTGGTCCGAGACGACTTTCGCGGCAAGCGGATCGTCAACTCGATCATCGATCTTCCCTTCGCCCTGCCCACGATCGTGGCGAGCCTGGTGCTGCTCGCGCTGTACGGGCCGAACTCGCCGATCGGCGTGCACGCGGCGTACACGCGAGTGGCCGTCGTGCTGGCGCTCCTCTTCGTGACCCTGCCCTTCGTCATCCGTGCGGTGCAGCCGGTTCTGATCGAGGTGGACCAGGAGATGGAGGAGGCCGCTGCCTCACTCGGGGCCTCGAACAGGCGGATCTTCCGGAGCATCCTGCTTCCCAACCTGACGCCCGCGATCGTGGCCGGATGCGCCCTCGCGTTCGCCCGGGCGATCGGCGAGTTCGGTTCGCTGGTGCTGCTCACGGGAAACGTCCCCTTCAAGACCGAGGCGGCATCCGTCTACATCTACGGGCGCGTTCAGACCAGCGATTACTCCGGGGCGGCGGCCGTGTCGGTGTTGCTCCTGCTGATCGCCGTCAGCGTCCTGTTCGCGATCAACCTCTTCGCGCGCTGGAGGTCGAGACATGACCGCGCCTAGCCGCGGAACGCGATGGGGTCTGCGCTCGGTGGCGCTCTTCTACCTGGCCGCCCTGCTGATCGTTCCCGTCGCGATGATCTTCTACCGGACCTTCGAGCACGGGCTGAGTCAGCCGATCGACGCCGTGACCAGCCCGGACGGGCTGCACGCGTTCTGGCTGACGTTCGTCTGCGTCGGCATCGCTGTTCCCCTCAACACGGTCTTTGGAGTCATGACCGCCCTCGTCCTGGTCCGTCAGGAGTTCCGGGGCAAGGCGCTGATCAACGCGGTGATCGACGTGCCATTCGCGATCTCCCCCGTGGTGGTCGGCCTCGCGCTCTTTCTCGTCTACGCGCCCCGCAACAGCTGGTTCGGCGGGTGGCTGCTGGACAACGGCGTCCAGGTGATCTTCTCGGTGCCCGGCATGGTGCTGGCGACGATCTTCGTCTCGCTGCCGTTCGTCGTGCGTGAGGTGATGCCCGTGCTCCAGGAGATCGGCACCGATCAGGAGGAGGCGGCGAAGACACTGGGCGCCTCCCCGTGGCAGACGTTCTGGAGGGTGACCCTGCCGGCGATCCGCTGGGGTGTGACCTACGGAGTCGTGCTCGCCACGGCGAGGGCGCTCGGTGAGTTCGGCGCCGTCAGTGTCGTCGCCGGGAACGTCTCGGGGAGCGGAGGGACACAGACCCTGCCCCTGTTCGTCAAGGACCAGTTCGACAACTTCAGCTTGGCGGGGGCCTATGCCGCCGCAATCGTGCTCGCGATCCTCGCGATGGCGGTGCTGTTCAGCATGAACTTCCTCCAGAGGCGGTCGGCGCGGAGCGCCAAGGGGGAGGACGACCGCGCACTGCCCGGACCGGGGGTCTTCGTCCCGCAGCCCATCGAAAAGGAGGCCTGATGTGGCCATCTCCGTCAAGAACGTGACCAAGCGATTCGGTGATTTCGTCGCCCTGGACGACGTCTCGATCGACGTGCCGGACGGAGGGCTGACCG
>JBKPTM010000079.1:0-4540 GCA_046765935.1 Actinomycetota bacterium
CTCTCCGGGCTGACCATGGCGGAGTACTTCCGCCAGGGCGGCCAGGACGTGCTCCTCTTCATCGACAACATCTTCCGGTTCGTCCAGGCAGGGTCCGAGGTCTCGGCGCTGCTCGGCCGGATGCCATCGGCCGTCGGTTACCAGCCGACGCTGGAGACGGAGATGGGCGGCCTGCAGGAGCGGATTACCTCGACCCGGGAGGGTTCGGTGACCTCCATCCAGGCGATCTATGTGCCTGCTGACGATCTCACGGACCCGGCCCCCGCGTCTGTATTCGCGCATCTGAACGCGACCACGACGCTGACGCGGTCACTGGTGGAGCAGGGGATCTATCCGGCGGTCGATCCCCTCGACTCGACCTCGACGATCCTCAAGCCGGAGATCCTCGGCGACGAGCATTACGAGACGGCGACGCGGGTCCAGGAGACGCTGCAGCGCTACCGCGAGCTCCAAGACATCATCGCGATCCTCGGGATCGACGAGCTCTCGGACGCCGACAAGCAGACCGTGTCCAGGGCGAGGAAGATTCAGCGCTTCCTCTCCCAGCCGTTCTTCGTCGCCTCCCAGTTCACGGGCCGCGACGGGGAGTACGTGCCGGTCGCCGAAACGGTCCGCGGCTTCAAGGAGATCGTCGACGGCGAGCACGACGACATTCCCGAGCGCGCCTTCTACATGCAGGGCCCGATCGACCAGGTGCTCGAGACGGCCAAGGGGATGAGCGCCGAGGAGCCGGCCGAGACGGCTGCGGCCGAGGCCGCCGAGCAGGAGGCGAAGCAGGAGGAGGCCTCCGAGGATCAGGATCAGGGCGAGGAGGAGGAAGCGGCCTAGCCCGCCTCACCCATGGCTGAGCACAACGTCGACGTCCGCCTGCTCACCCCCGAGGGTGAGGTCTTCACCGGAGAGGTGGAGCAGGTCTCGACGCGCACGGCCGTCGGTGAGATCGGCATCCTGGCCAACCACGTTCCGGTCCTGGCGCGGCTGATGCCGACCGAGCTGCGCCTGCACATGCCCGACGGCGAGGTGCGCCGCTGGGCGCAGGCCGAGGGCTGGCTCCAGGTGTTCGCGAACCGGGCGACGGTCCTGGTGACCGAGGCGATCCCGCCCGACCAGCTCGACACCGGCGAGCTCCGCAACCGCATCGAGGACGCCGACGCGCGCCTGAACGAGTCCGAGGAGGGCTCGGGCGCGCACACGCAGGCCGAGAAGGACAAGGCGCGCGCCGAGGCGTTCCTCGAAGTAGCCGAGTCAAGCTCGTAGCCGGGAAGTAGCGCCCGCGGCCGCCGGGCCGCCTGCACCTACGATTGCCGGCCATGGACGAGCTCGCCCTCGCACAGCGCCTGATCGCGTTCGACACCTCCAACGCCGAGGGGCTGCGGCGCGCCGCCGAGTTCGTCGGCGGCTGGCTCGAGTCGAACGACATCGCGGCGAGGCAGACCGAGGCGCGCGGTCTGCCGGTGACGACGGCCCAGGTCGGCCCGCCCGATGGCGCACCGACGCTCGTCCTGCACGGCCACATGGACGTCGTGCCGGGCGGGCGGGACCAGTTCGAGCCTCGGGTCGACGGCGACCGGCTCTATGGCCGCGGCGCCTACGACATGAAGGGGGCACTCGCGGTGATGCTGATGGTGATGCACGACCTTCGCGATCAGGAGGACGTGCGGCTGCGCCTCGGGATCGTCTCGGACGAGGAGTCCGAGGAGGAGGACAACCGCGGCTCTGATGCGCTGGTCGCGAGCGGCTTCGTCGGCGACTTCGCGATCACGGGCGAGCCGACCAATCTTCAGGTTGGTGTGCAGGCAAAAGGCGTGTTGGCGATGCGCCTCGAGGTCAGGGGGCGCTCCGCGCACGGCGCGACGCCGTGGCTCGGCGATAACGCTGTCGTTAAGGCAGTCGAGGTATTCAGGGGCATCGAATCGCTACCGTTTGCACGCCACAGCTCGGCCCTGTTCGACCGCCCCTCGATCAATCTCGGTCGGATCATGGGCGGCGACGCCCTGAACAAAGTGCCTGACACATGCGTCATAGACGTCGATATCCGCTTCCTGCCCGATCAGGACCCTGACGAGATCCTCGACCAGGTGAACGGGCTCCCGGACACGGAGGTTCTCGCCACCTTCCAACGCGCGCCCGCCGTGGTCGAGGCCGACTCGCCCTACGTGGTGGGACTCTGCGAGGCGGCCTCGCCCCACCACCCCGAGCGGGTGATGAGCGTGGGCCGCGACGGCGCATCCGACGCGGTCTCCTTCCTCGCCGTCGGAGTGCCGGCGGTGGAGTTCGGGCCGGTCGGCGACGGGCATCACGGCCCGGGTGAATGGGTGTCGGTCTCCTCGCTGCGCAGCTACCGGCAGGCGCTGGAGGGATTTGTCAGTAGCTTCCCGGGGATGGCGGCGTGAGCCCGGAGCGCGAGGGGGGAAACGGCCAGGGCGACCAGGGCCAGCGCCCGGACGAGACGCAGGAGTTCAACGTCCCGGACGAGATCCGCGAGGAGGCAGGTCAGGGGCCCGACGCGGAGGAGCCCCAGGCGCAGGAGCCGCGCGCCGAGGAGCCGGAGGAGGACCTCGGCGAGGCGGAACCCGACGAGGAGGATCTCGACGAGGAGGACCTCGACGAGCAGGACCTCGACGAGCACGACGAGCCGGACGAGGACGAGGACACAGAGCTCTCCGAGGAGGAGCAGCTCGCCCAGCTGGTTTCGGCGCCGACCCAGGAGTGGGAGGGGCTGGAGGCCGCTGAGGCCTCGGCCGACGAGCCCACGGCCATCCAGAAGGCCGGCTCGGCGATCACCTCGAGCTTCGAGAAGGTCAGCGGCAAGACGACGGACGGTTTCAAGGCCGTCGGCTCGGCGACGGCCACGAGCGCCAAGTTCGTCCGCCGGCACGTCGGCTTCCCGGTCTGGCTGCGCTTCCTGACGGCCTCGTTCGTGATCGTCGCCGCGATTGCGGCGGCGACCTCGGTCAGCCTGATCCTCTACCTGAGCGATTGGGCGCATGCGCTCAAGGACAACGCCATCAAGCAGAAGATCGCCGGCGAGCTCGCGGATGTGCCGAGCAGCGGCGCCCAGACGATCCTGATTCTCGGATCCGACAAGCGCAACCAGGAGATCAGCGGCCAGTACGGCCTCTCCGATACGACGATGCTCCTGCGCCTCGATCCGGACCAGCACGCGATCGCGCTGCTCTCGCTGCCGCGCGACCTCAAGGTCAGCATTCCCGGTGTCGGCACCGACAAGCTGAACGCCGCCTATTCACTCGGTGGGCCCAAGCTGACCCTGCAGACGGTCAAGCAGATCACCGGACTGCAGGTGAACCACCTCGTCAACGTCGATTTCACCGGCTTCGCCCGAGCCGTGAACGCGATCGGCTGCGTCTACGTCGACGTCGACCGCCGCTACTACATCGCGCCGAACACGGGAACCGCGGAGATCAACCTGCAGCCCGGCTACCAGGCTCTGTGCGGCTTCGACGCGCTCTCCTTCGTCCGCTACCGGCACACGGACAACGACATCGTCCGGTCGGCCCGCCAGCAGAGCTTCCTTCGCGAGGCACGCGCCAAGGTGCCTCCGTCGCGGCTGATCGACGACCGCGACAAGTTCTTCCGGATCTTCGCCAACTACACCTCGTCCGACCTCGAAAGTTTCGATCAGCTGCTCGAGCTGCTGAAGCTGTTCATCAACCTACGTGGCGCGGAGATCAAGCAGGTTCACCTGAACTCCACCCTGGGTCCCTCATACGTCACGGCCACCCGCGGGCAAATCCACAAGGCGGTCGATGAGTTCCTTGGTGTCACGGGGACGCCTGGGCCCGCCGGCTCTACGGCGAAGCCGCCGAAGGCGGTCACTGCGTCGCGCCCTCCGGACTACACCCCCCCGACCCCGGCGGCGCCGAAGAAAAAGGCGAAGGGCAATGCCGACACCAACCTGATCGAGACGACCTACGGGAAGGCGCTTGCGCGCGGGATCCGAGCGCGGAAGTCGAAGGTGCCGATCTACTACCCGACGGCCCTGGAGCAGGGCAGCGAGTTCGCCCAGAAGCCGCGCGTCTACAAGATCAACGGCAAGGGCGACGAGTCGCCGCCCCACGCCGAGCGCGGGGCCTACAAGTGGGTCTTCTCGCTGCCGACGATCGGCGACTACTACGGTTTCGAGGGCACCCTTTGGAAGAACCCGCCGATTCTGGAGGGCTCGAGCGAGGAGAAGACGATCGGCGACCGCACGTACAAACTCTTCTATGACGGCGACCGGCTCCGGATGGTGGCCTGGCAGACCGACCGCGGCGCCTTCTGGGTCTCGAACTCGTTCATCGAGACGGTCCCGAACGAGGACATGCTGAAGATCGCCGAGGGCTTCCGGCAGCTGCCGGGAACGTAGCCGGGCGAATCCCGCGATCATCTCTGGGAGGAGCGTGAGCGAGAAGGAACCGATCGGCGTTGTCGGGGCCGGCTGGGTCGGCCTCGTCACCGCGGCCTGCTTCGCGGAGCTCGGCCACCGTGTCGTGGTCCGCGAAATCGTCCCCGAGAAGGTGGAGTCGCTGGGACGCGGCGA
>JBKPTM010000080.1:0-5091 GCA_046765935.1 Actinomycetota bacterium
CCCTCGCGGACGGTCCAGGAGACCTCGACGCGCTCGGGATCGCGAGTGAAGTCCGGCGGCCGGAGCAGCTCATGCTCCTTGAGGATCTCGTTCGCGCCGGCCACCAGCCGATCCAGCTCACCGTCGGTCTCCGCGCCGAACTCGACCAGCAGGGCCGCCGAGGTCGGCGGCAGCTCCAGCCAGTCCTGCGGCGCGCCGGCGATGTTCTGGGCGGCGACCATCAGGGCCGGGGCCACCATCAACTCGACGGCGGACGCCCCCGCCTCGACCAGGGCCGGGACGGGCTCCGTCGCGGACTCGATGCCGTCGAAGTGCAGCCAGGAAACGGTCGTCTTCGGCGGCTTCGGCACCGTCTCGAAGACAGCTTCGGCGATGAAGGCGAGCGTGCCCTCGGAACCGATCAGGAGGCGGCGGAAGATCTGCACCGGCTCGTCCTCGTCGAGGAAGGCGCAGAGCCGGTAGCCGGTCGTGTTCTTGATCTGGAACTTCTTGCGGATCCGGGTGGCGAGGTTCTCGTCGCTGCGGATCTCGTCTCGGATCTCGGCGAGGCCCTTTGCCAGCTCCGGCTCGGCCTCGGCGAATCGCTCGTCGGCATCCGGCGCGGCCGTGTCGATCACGCTGCCCGACGGCAGGACGAACGTGAGCGAGCGGACCGTGCTGTAGGAGTCCGCGACCACGCCGCAGCGCATCCCGCCCGAGTTGTTGGCGAGCACCCCGCCGACGCAGGCGATGTCCGTGCTGGCCGGGTCGGGGCCGAGCTTGCGGCCGTGCGGAGCGAGCACCCGGTTGGCGTGGCCGAGCACGGTCCCCGGCCTCACGCGAGCCCTGGCACCGTCGTCCAGAACCTCCACTCCGCTCCAGTGCCGGCGGACGTCGACCAGGATGCCGTCGGTCTGCGACTGTCCGTTGAGGCTGGTCCCGCCCGCCCGGAAGGTCACGGGCGTGCCGGTGCGCCGCCCGTAGGCGAGGACCTTCGAGACGTCCTCGGCGTCCCGGGCCATCACCACGGCCTTGGGGAGCAGCCGGTACGGGCTCGCGTCCGAGGCGTAGCGGACGAGGTCGATCACCCGCGTGAGAACGCGGTCCTCGCCGAGCAACCCGATCAGCTCGCCACGCAGCGGCTCGGGCGTCCCGGAGGCGAGGTCGTCCGGCGCCCTGTCCTGGGCCGGCTCGTTCCCTTCCGGCGCGATCTTGTTCACACGGGGCGCCAGCAGCTCCATGGCCGCAGCCTAAGCGAGCGAGATAACTGGAGCTAGACGGGCTGCACCGCAGCGTCCGGGAGTGCGGCCAGGAGTCGCTCGGTCTCCACCTCGAAGACGGCGTTGGGCGTTCCCGCCGCGCACCAGACACGATCGAATCGCCGCAGCGACTCGTCGACGATCGTCGGCAGGTCGCGGTCGTGGCCGAGGGGCGGGACGCCGCCGATCGAGAAGCCGGTCGCCTCGCGAACCTCCTGAGCGCCGGCCGGCTTCCCGTCGATCTGGGTCACTCGCCGGTCCCCGGCGCAGAGGATCATCGTCGGCTCCTCGTCCACCACGAAGACCAGCGACTTGACGATCTGTCCCACCTCGCACCCGCACGCCTCGGCGGCCTCGGCGGCGGTGCGAGTGGACTCCGGAAGGTCGAGGACCTCGACGTCGAGACCGCGGGCTCTGAGGCGCTCCTGGACCTTGGCTGCGGTCGGGTGGAGCGTCACGGACGTTCGAATTCTGCCCGCCACCGGCCGTCGGCGACCTCGATCTCGACGGGCCGGAGCCAATCGGCGCCGAACGCCTCGACCTCGTCGCGCCGCAGTGGCCAGGGGGGATTCGGGCCATCTGGGGCATCGTCGTCATGCATGGCGGCGATCACCAGCAGCGTTCCGCCCGCTCCGACAAGGCGGCCGACGTTGCGGATCGCCTGGCCGCGTGGCGGATCGGGAAGCGCCTGGACGGTGATGACCTCGACGACCAGATCGAAGGCCCGAAGCCACTGGTCGGGAGGGTCGAGTAGGTCGGCCGTCACGTAGTCCACGCCGGAACCGGGAGAGCGTTGCCTGGCGATCGCAATGGCCGTCTCGGAGATGTCGAAGCCGACGGTGTCGAACCCGAGCCCCGCGACGTACTCCGCGTCGGCGCCCAGGCCGCATCCGACGACGACCGCCGTCCGTCCGGCCCCGGTGAGCCCTCGGGCCTGTGCCCATTCGACGAGCAGGGGATGCGGCTCGGCGCGGCTCCAGGGCATCGACACGCGGCCGCTGGCGCCCGCTGCGTACAACCGGTCGAACCAGCCGGTCGGGTCACCCTCGGCGAAGGAGCGGGAGGCGAGGCGGTCGCCCTCCTGCTCCCAGTCGCCAGGCTCCGGCACGCTCAGAACAGGGCCATGCCGGGGGCCACCGGCACTTCGACCAGCTCGGGCTTCGACGAGCCGATCGCCGATTCCAGCGCGGCATGCAGCTCGTCGCGCCCGGTGACCTGCTTCGACGCCACCCCGTAGGCCTGAGCCACCTGCGCGACCTCGAGGGCCGGGAGGTCGAGTCCCGGTGCCCCCGTCACCTCCTCGATGTCGGCGAACCACTTGAGGATCGAGTACTCCTCATTGCGGAGCACGAGGAAGGTCACCGGCACGTCATAGGCCGCCGCGGTCCAGAACCCTGTGATCGCGTACTGGGCCGAGCCCTCGCCGAGAACGCACACCACCGGCCGGTCAGGCTGGGCCAGCTGGACCCCGATCGCCGCGGCGAGGCCGAAGCCGAGACCGCCGCCGGCGCCGAAGTAGTAGCTGCCCGGTCGGGAGAGGCGCAGCTGGTTGCGAAGCGAGAGCGTGCTCGACGGCGACTCGAGGACGACGATGCCGTCGTCCGGGAAGACCTGGCCGAGGGTGTTGTGGACCATCGTCGAGCTCAGGGGCTCGGTCTCGTCCCCGGCGGTCGGCTCCGGGAGCGGATCCGGCTCGGCGCGGTTCGCCTCGCCGACCTCCTCCAGCAGTGCGCGCAGGGCGAGGCCGGGATCCGCCAGGATGACGTCGCCCATCGGGGCGCGGGCGGCCTCGTCCGGGTCACTCGTGATCGCCACCAGGGATGCCCCCTCCGGGAGGAGCGGCCCCGGGATGTAGGGGTAGTAGGGGAAGACCGAGGAGCCGACGACCAGGATCAGGTCCCGGCCCTTGAGCGTCTCGGTCACGGGCCCGATCGCTGGGGGCAGCACGCCCTGGAAGAGCGGATGTCCCTCAGGGAAGCCCAGCCGTCCACCTCCGGTGGCCGGCGAGGCGAAGACGGGCAGCTTCTGGCGCTCGGCCAGGGCGACGGCGTCCTCCCAGGCGCCGGCCGCATCGATGTCGGGACCCGCGACCAGCACGGGGTTGCTGGCCGCGGCAAGTCGCTCGGCCAGCGATTCGATCGCCGCGGGGTCGGGTCCCGTGCGCGGCTCTGAGACGCGCTCGATCGTGTGGCCGAACTGCCCGTCAGCCTCCTCGGTCCAGTCGTCCATCGGCAGGGAGACGAAGGCCGGGCCCTTCGGGGCGAGCGAGACGGTGTGGATCGCGCGCGCCAGGGCGTGCGGCACGTCCTGAGCCCGCGGCGGCTCGAAGCTCCACTTGACGAACGGGTGGACGACGCGGGTGGCGTCGCGGTTCGTCAGGTTGGCCTGCATCGTGATCTGAGCGCGGACCTGCTGTCCGGCCGTCACCAGCAGCGGCGAGTGGTTCGCCTGCGCGTTGAAAATCGCCCCCATCCCATTGCCGACCCCCGGCGCGGTGTGGAGATTGACATGGGTGGGCTTGCCCGACGCCTGCGCGTAGCCGTCGGCCATCCCCACCGCCACCGCCTCCTGCAGCCCGAGGACGTACCGGAAGTCGTCGGGGAACTCGGCGAGCATCGGCAGCTCGGTCGAGCCGGGGTTGCCGAACATCGTCGTCATCCCGTGCTCGCGGAAGAGCTCGAAGGCGGCCTCGCGAACCGTGCTCATGGCGCGGACCCTATGCGGTTCCGGTCGGCGCGGCGGTCCTCATTCGTCCGTCCACACCGGCGGTCCCGGCGTCCACCGGTCTCAAGCTCAGGCCCAGCTTGCTCGACGAACAAGGAAGCGCGCGCGGCATGAAGCCCGCGCATGACATGGAGGTCATGGTGAAGAACAGGACCAAGGCAATCGCGACCGCCGGGACGGCCGCTGTCGCGTACCTCGCAGCGCTCGCGCCGGCGGGGCATGCCGCGACCGTGTGCAATGAAGCGGAGAACTCCCACCGAGGTGGATACGAGGTCTCCGGCGGGATCGTCGATCCAGTACCACCCGCCTTCCTGCGCGGCTCGCAGATGAGGGTGGGCAATGACCAGTCAGCCGGACTCGAGAACGCAGCCGATCGCTCACCAGCGCTGCGCCAGTGCGCGCCCGACGATGGCGATGGGGACGGTGGAGGCGACACCCCCACCTGAGCTCCGCGCAACGCCGTCCCTCAGACCTGAGTGAAGTGACGCGGCGTTGAGCGGCGCGTCGAGCCACGCCTGATCGCCTCGGTGCCGAAGCGCTTCCGGATCTCGTCGATCGCGAGGTCCAGCGCCGGGTCGACCCGCGGCTCGAGGGGAAGCTCCAGCTGGGCGTGGTCGCTGAGGTTCGCCACCGTGATCCCGAGGAGGGTGATGCCGCGGCGCTCGATCATCGGTTTGGCGGCTGCGAGCACGGCCTTGGCCGTAGCCAGAATCGCACCGGTGCCCGCGGTCGGGTGAGCGAGCGTCCGCGAGCGGGTGGCGCGCGAGAAGTCGCCGAACCGAAATCGAAGCGTCACGGTCCGCCCGGCCCGATTCGCCGCTCGCGCCCGCCGCGTGACCCGGTCGACGAGCGTGACGAGTAGCGCGTCCAGCTCCGATCCGTTCTTGCCGCCGCCCGCGAACGCCGACTGAGTCCCGATCGAGCGCCGCCGCTGCCCGCGTCGCACTCGCCGCGGGTCGCGGTTGTGGGCGATCGCGTGGAGATGCCGCGCGGCGTGGCTGCCGAGGAACATCGCGAGCTCCGTCTCGTCGCGCCGCCCCAGCTGCCCGATCGTGCTGATCCCGTGGGCGCGGAGCTTGTCAGCGGTCACGTCCCCTACTCCCCAGAGCGCTTCGACCGGGAGGGGCAC
>JBKPTM010000081.1:0-3496 GCA_046765935.1 Actinomycetota bacterium
CGCCGGTTCGTCTACGTCGAGGACCTGGCGGACGGCGTCGTGGCCGCCCTGGAGCATGGTGAGGAGGGCCGCATCTACAACCTCGCCGGCGATGAGACCATGACCATCCGGGAGCTCGCCGAGGTCGTCTCGGATCTCGTCGGCGATACCGAGATCATCCATACCCCCGGTCGTAACGGTGACTTCGGCGGCGCCGTGATCTCGAACGAGCGAGCCGCCGGGGAGCTCGGCTGGCGCGCCTCCACCCCGCTTCGCGAGGGCGTCCGCCGCTACATCGACTGGCTCGAGCCGGAGCCCGAGCCGGAGCTGGCGCCCGCGCCGAGCCTCGTCGCTGCAGTTGAGCCCGCCGACGAATCCTCCTGGCCGAGCGCCTGGGTGGTCGCGCTCGCCTGCGGCGCCGGCACCCTGCTCCCGTCGATGCTCGCCATGAACAGTGACGACTTCGGCACCGGCCAGGCCGGCTACGTGACGGTCACCTGCCTGGTCGTGATCCTGGGCGCGCTCAGCCTGCTGCCGCTCGGAGCCGGGGGGCGCCGCCCCGCGGGCGGTGGCGTGATCGCGGGCTGGCTGCTGGCGGCCTGGGTCCTCCTCGAGACGCTGCCCTGGACCCGGCATCTCCTCAATCTCGGCGTGCCGCACCGCGGCACCGTCGTCCTGGTCGCGATCGGACTCGCGATCGCGTTGCTGGTCGCCACGGCGGCGATCCGCCGGCGCGGCGAAGAGGAAGCCGCGACCGACACCGTCAGCTAGCGGCCACCAGGCACCGCAATGAGCGAGGGGCGAAGCCCCGAGCGGTTATGTGGGGCGGCCGCTCGTGGCCGCGACCTTATGGCGAAGCCGTCCTGAGACCCGCAGCGTGGATGGTGTCCAGGATCGCCGGCAGCGCCGCGACCGTCCCCCGCCAGCACTCCGGCTGGCTGTAGTGATCGGCGTCGTGGAGGAGCAGGACGTCGCCCGGGGTCAGATCCTCGGTCGCCTCCGCGGCGATCGACTCCGGTGAGACGTCCGCCCGCCAGTCGTGGCCCCAGCGCGACCAGAGGAGTGGCTCCAGTCCGCGCGCCTTCACCTCGGCGATGCCGGGGAGGCTGAAGATCCCGTAGGGCGGGCGGTAGAGGGCCGGCCGGAAGCCGATCGCGTCCTCGATCGTCGCGATCCCGCGCTCCAGATCCTCGACGAACGTGCGCGGCGCCAGCCGGAGCATGTTGCGGTGGCGATAGCCGTGCAGGGCGACGGTGTGCCCGGCCCGGGCGATCTCCACGGCGAGCGCCGGATCCCGCTCGACCTGCTCGCCGCAGAGAAAGAAGATCGCGCTCGCCTGGCCCTCCCGGAGGGCCTCCAGCACCGCCGGTGTCCCGTCCGGGTGCGGGCCGTCGTCGAAGGTCAGCGCCACCGAATCCCGCTGGTCGATCCGGCGGGGCAGCCCGAGCAGGTCGGCGACCCTCGGCACGATCGGCGCGAGGGCGGGTGACCACCAGGCGGCCGCGGCGGCGGCCACGCCGAATAGCAGGGGGCGGCGGATGGCAGGATGGTGCCATTCATGGACGGCGAGCTCGCTCTCGGCTTCGCCCTGGCGCTCGCCGCGGCGTGTTGCTACGAGACCGGCTACGCGCTTCAGGCGCTCGAGGCGAGGCGGGCGCCGCCCGAGCGCGCGATGCGGCCATCGCTGATCACCCACCTGGCCCGCAGGCCGGTCTGGATCGGAGCGACGGCCCTCTCCCTGATCGGCTGGCCGCTCCAGATCGCCGCGCTCTCGCAGGCGCCGCTCACCCTGGTACAGCCCACGCTCGCCCTCGGGCTGCTGCTCCTACTCGTGCTCGGCGTGCGAGTCCTCGGCGAGCGGGTGGGAACGCGAGAGATCGTGGCGGTGGCCCTGGTCATCGGCTCCGTCGCGGTTTTCGCCTGGGCGGCGCCGCGCGACACCGGTGATGTGGAGCGCGGCGCGGGACTCGTCGTGGCGCTTTCGATCCTGATCGCGGCGACGATCGCTCCCTACGCCATCGGGCTGGCGAGGGAGAGCGGGTACCCGATGCTGCTCCTCGTGGCGAGCGCCGGGGCCGCGGACGGGCTGGCGGCCTTCGTCGCGAAGATCGTCGCCCAGGATGCCGCGGCCGGCGCACTCGCCGGGGTCGTCGTCTGGGCGGCGCTGGTCGCGGCGGTCGTCATCATCGGCCTGATCAGCGAGTCGACGGCGCTCCAGCGCTTCGCCGCGACGCGCGTGGCACCCACGGTGCTGGTGATGCAGATCGTGATCCCGGTCGTGCTCGCCCCGCTGGTCGGCGGCGAGGGCTGGAGCGGCACCCCGCTCGGCGGCGCCGTCCTCGGCGCCGCGCTAGTGGCGATCGCCGTGGGCGCCGGCCTCCTGGCGAGCTCGCCCGCGGTGGCCCAGCTCGCCGTGGGCGAGGCCGAGAGTCTCCAGCACGACTGAGGCGGCCGACGGCAGGGAGTCGAACGAGGCGTCGGGCTGCGGCTTCGACGCCAGCGCCCGGCCCAGCGCCCGGGGCAGCTCCTCACGCGTGGCCGCCACCTCGGCCAGGCCGAAGCGCGCGAACGCCTCGTTGTTGGCCCGAATGTGACCGACTCCCCAGCCGTACGAGACGACGCCGCAGCCGCTCATGATCGCCTCGAGCACGGTGAGACCTGCGGTTGAGTGAACGAGCACGTCTGCGGCGGCGAACCAGTCGGGCATCCGCTCGGTGAAGCCCTCGACCACGACCCGCGGCTCGCCGCTGAACCGGGAGGCGAGCCTCGACCGGAGCTCCTCGTTCCGCCCGCAGAGGCAGACCACCGTCACACCCGGCAGTTCCAGGGCCTCCTCGGCGGCGCCCTCGAGATCGCCCACGGCCCACCCCCCGCCCGAGACGGTCACGACGGGTCCCTCCGGCGGCAGGCCGGGGTCCCGGCGGGCCTCGCCCTGGTCGCGCGGCTCGTAGAACCGCTCGTCGGTGAGCCCGCGCACGCAGCGCACCTCGCTCCCCGGAGCGATGGCGAGGACTTCCTCCGCGGACTCGGGATGGGTGATCAGGTGGAGATCGACGCCCGGATGGGCCCAGTAGCGGAGGGCGGCGAGGTCGGTGACGGCGGAGACGACCGGTACGGCGATCCGGCCCTGCTGCCGGAGCGCGCCGAGGACCTCGGTCGCCCCCGGGTAGGTCGAGATGACGACGTCGGGTCGCTGCTCGGCGACGGCGCGCTCGATCGGGCGGGCGGCGAGGAACAGCGTGAGCTTGCCCGCGAACCACCGCGTGACCCGGACGTCTGAGATCAGCTTGTGGGCGAGGTCGAAGATCCTGTTGCCCCATGCCGAGTGAAACCGCGAGCTGTCCAGCACCAGCCGGCGCACGAGCGGATTTACGAGCGCGAGCGAGTCGACGATCTCGACCTCGGCGCGCGGAGCCTCGCTGCGGATCCCCTCGGCCAGGACTCGCGCTGGGAGGTCGTGACCCTCCCCGATCGAGGCACTCAGGATCAGGATCTTCAATGGTCCGTGTCGTGTGCC
>JBKPTM010000082.1:0-2545 GCA_046765935.1 Actinomycetota bacterium
CAGAACCTGGTCGAGCTGATGGTGGACGACGAGGGGAACCTCAAGGTCGACACCGAGGACGAGGTCATCGCGGGCTCCCTGCTGACAAAGGACGGGGAGATCGTCAACGAGAGAGCCAAGGAGGCAGCCTCAGCATGAGCCTGATCACCGAGATCACGATCTTCGTCCTGGCGGCCTTCGTCGGCTTCGAGGTGATCTCGAAGGTCCCGACGACGCTGCACACGCCGCTGATGTCGCAGACCAACGCGATCCACGGCATCGTCATGCTCGGCGGGCTGATCGTCATCGGGGCAGCGGACGATCCGCTCGAGAAGGTCATCGGTGTGATCGCGATCGCCTTCGGGACGATCAACATCGTCGGCGGCTTCATGGTCACCGACCGGATGCTCGGGATGTTCAGGGGCCGCGACCGCAAGCCCAAGCAGGAGGCCGAGGCAAGCACTAATCGGGTTGCGCCTGACGGCGCACCCTCGGATCGACCGTCGGAGGCCGGTCAGTGATCGATGCGCCGCCGCTGGCGCTGTCGGAGTCGAGCGACTTCGTCACCGCCTGCTACATCCTCGCCTTCTCCCTGTTCATCTTCGGGATCCGGCAGGGAACGCATCCGCGGACGGCCCGCCGGGGCAACCTGATCGCGGCGGCAGGGATGCTGGTCGCGATCGCGATCACGCTCTCGCTGGACGTGATCGGCAACGGCGTCCTGATCCTGATCGGGATCCTGATCGGCACCGCCGTCGGCGTGATCGCCTCGATGCGCGTCCAGATGACGCAGATGCCGCAGATGGTCGCCCTCTACAACGGGGTCGGCGGCGGGGCGGCGGCTCTGATCTCCTGGTCGGAGTTCCGGCACGCCAGCGGCGCCGGCAGCATCCCGCTGGACATCCTCGTCCCGATCCTCTTCTCCACCGTGATCGGCTCCGTCTCCTTCTGGGGCTCGAACATCGCCTTCGGCAAGCTCCAGGCGATCCTCCCGAGCCGCCCGATCCAGTTCGCGGGGCAGCACATCGTCAACGGCCTGCTGCTCGCCGCCATCCTGGCCGGTTGCATCGTCCTCGGCATCGACCACGACTCGCCCTCCGAGGGCCTCTACATCGCCGTCCTGATCGGCGCGGCGGTGCTCGGCAACCTCTTCGTCCTGCCGATCGGCGGCGCCGACATGCCGGTCGTGATCTCTCTGCTCAACGCCTTCACCGGGCTCGCCGCCGCCGCGGCCGGCTTCGCGCTCGACAACGTCGTCCTGATCGTCGCCGGCACCCTGGTGGGCTCCTCGGGAACGATCCTCACGGTCGAGATGAGCCGCGCGATGAATCGCTCGATCGCCAACCTGCTCTTCTCGGGCTTCGGCGCCGTCACGGCGGACGCGGGGGAGAGGGAGGAGCGCCCGGTCCACTCGATCGGCGCCGAGGACGCCGCGATCAAGCTCGGCTACGCAGACTCAGTGGTCTTCGTCCCCGGCTACGGCATGGCCGTCGCACAGGCGCAACACGCGGTCAAGGAGCTCGCCAACGAGCTCGAGAAGCGCGGGGTCCATGTGAGCTACGCGATCCACCCGGTCGCGGGCCGGATGCCGGGACATATGAATGTGCTCCTCGCCGAGGCCGATGTGCCCTACGAGCAGCTCGAGGAGATGGACGAGGCGAACGCCGAGATGCCGCAGACCGATGTCGCGGTGGTGATCGGGGCCAACGACGTCACCAACCCCGCCGCCAAGGACGACGCGAACTCGCCGATCGCCGGCATGCCGATCATCGAGGTGGATCAGGCCAAGGAGGTCATCGTGATCAAGCGGAGCCTGAGCCCGGGCTTCGCCGGTATCGACAACGACCTCTTCTACAAGGACAACACCTCGATGCTCTTCTCGGACGCCAAGGGCGCCGCCTCCGACATCGCGGCGCAGGTCGAAGAGCTCTAGAGCCTCCCGTAGACCGCGAGGGAGATCTTCTTCGCGGCGCCGAGGCGCTGCGCCTCGGGGAGCGGCTCGGTATTGACTGCCACGATCAGGACCCGCTTGCCCCTGGCGGAGAGCAGCTGGTTGAGCCACGGAAGCCAGTTGGCACCGGCGCCGCCGAGCGCCGGGGCACCGATCCCCGCTACCGGCTGAGGCTGGAAGTGCTTTCGATCGACCGCGAACTGGGCGGATTCGGTGATCCGGTTCTGGTATCGCTGGACGGCGTCGGGCGCCGCGTCCATCGAGATCTCGACGACCTTCGCGAAGTCGCAGCTCGAGAGCCGCTTGGTCCCGGTCGCCTTTGGCGCGGGGATCTTGCCCTCGAAGCCATTGGAGCGCAGCGCCCTGCTCACTTCACGTGTCAGGGACCGGTCGCAGATCGCGACTATCGGTCCGTGCGGTGCCTCCACCGTGGTGGTCGCCGGCGCAGGCGTGGCGCTCGTGGTGGTTTCGTCTGACCCCGAGCCGCCGCCGCAACCCGCAAGTGCGAGTCCAACGGCGCAGCCGATAACGGCCGGCAGAGATCTCATCGCCCTTCGCTTACTCGGCCGCCCGCCTCTAGTCGTTCTTCGGACGCCGTAAGCGCGGAAGGGCGAG
>JBKPTM010000083.1:0-2836 GCA_046765935.1 Actinomycetota bacterium
GGTTGAACGCGCTGCCCTCGAGCTTCTCGCGGCGCAGCGCCCTCGTGTCGACGGCGTTGGGAAACAGCCGAAGCCGGTCCCGCGGCCACGAGTACTGCTCCGCGGCCTCATCGAGGAGGTGGGGGCCGACGAAGACCACCCGGTCGACCCGGTCGAAGTCCACCGAGGCGGGATAGTCGGGCGTCCGCGCGACCCCGGGGAAACGGCTAGCCCCCCGCGGGCCGTCGCGGGCGGTGTCGCGGTACCACACGGCGTTACCGAGACACCACTCGCAGAGGACGACGTCGGCCCACTCGATCAGTTCCTCGCTCGCCTGGACGTCGTGCTTGGTGTGCCCCGTCCAGTTGTCCTCGCGGATCTCGGCGCCCATCGCCCGCGCTCGGTCAGGGATCCCGGAGAGGAACTTGAAGTCGTGCCCGGCGATCACCAGCCGCCGCCTCGGCTCCCCCGTCGACAGCTCAATGCGCGGAGTGGGGCTCATCAGGTAGGGCTCGAGGTTGCGCGCGACCCGCTCGAAGGTGAAGTTCTCGGCGGCCGCCCGGCATCGCTCCGCCGCCAGCTCGCGCACCTCGGGGTCCTCCCAGACCCGCTGGAGCGCGGCGAGGGCGTCGTCGCCGCCGCTCGCGTAGAGCGGGTAATCGGCGCCGAGCAGCTCCTCGTAGAGCGGGGTCCGGTTCAGCACCACGGCGCAGCCGGCGGCTCCGTACTCGAGGACCTTGGTGGAGAGCTCCTTGCTGCGCGACATCATCGGGTGGCGGACCGAGAGCGCGACGTCGGCCTCGCGGAGCAGCTCCGCGACCCGCTCGCGGCTCACGCCGCCGTGCCAGATCACGTTCTCGGTCTCGGCCAGCGCCGCCTCGGCCCGGGGCTTGAAGGTGGGATCGTCGGGCGGGTTGTGGATCTTGTCGCCGACCAGGTGGAGCTCGGCCTGGGGGTGGCTTCGGCGCAGACGCTTGAAGGTCTCGAGCATCTCGATGAACTCGTACTCGGGCGCGAACTTGCCGGCGTAGATCAGCTTGAGGGGCGCCTCGCGGTCGGCGCGTGGAACCGGATCCGAGGTCAGCGGGGCCGGGATCATGGGCGGGAGCAGGGTCAGCTTGCCCGCGTGCTCCGGAGCCGCGGCCTCCGCCATGGCGAGGATTGCGTCGGTCTGGCAGAGGATCCGGTCCGCGCAGCCGGCGACCTGGCGCAGCTGCTCGGCCTCAGCGCCGGGACGGGACTCCGAGAGGTGGTAGATCCAGAGGTGGCCGTGGAAGGCCGAGCGTGCGCAGACCTCCGTGGTCACCCCTGCGCCGCGGAGGAGCACGACGTCGAAGTGCCGCTCGGCGTCGAGCTCCTCGAGCTCATCCACAGCCTCTGCCGGGGTGAGCCTGCGACGGGGGTTCGGTCCCGCGCCCGGGTCGATCAGCTCGATCCGGGGGTGCGCGTGAAGCGGCCCGGTCAGGACCTGGCGCTCCTCGGCGCAGCGCAGCAGCAGCGTCAGCTCGACGCCCGGCAGCGAGGTGAGCATCTGCGCCATCGACTGGACCCAGACGGACGAACCGTCGAGCAGGTTCATGTTGACCTCGCCGTAGAGCGCGACCCTGACTGCCCCGTTCCGTTCGGGCCCCGGCGAGTTCATCCGCCGCTATCCCTCCGAGCTTGGTTCGGATCCCGCCGCCGCGGCCCGCCGGGGCAGCCCGAGCGCCGCGTCGGCACGGAAGTTGGACGCGTCGCCGGAGTAGATGCGCACGCCCTGGCGGAACCAGTCGCCCAGGGGCGAGCCGGAGGCGTCGTCCGGCCAGCCGCGCGTGGCGATCAGCTCGCGCTTGACGAGGACGGAGTGGGGATGGACCGACTCGACGAATCGGTGCTCGAGGCTGCGGTCGATCGTGCCCGATCCATCGGTGCTCTCGAACGAGGCGCTGCCGATGACGTCGGCTTCGGCGAACCGGGTGGTGAGCACCAGGTCGGTGAGGTGATGCTCGCCGTAGGTGTGCGCCGGGTGGATGACGGCCAGCCACGGGGAGGCGGCGAGCGAGGCAAGCTCGCGATAGCGCTGCGAGCGGGTGGTCTCCGGATCCTGCTGGACCACGCGAACCCGGATCTCGCTGCCGTCGGCGCTGAGCTCCTGCAGGTCGCCCGCCACCGAGGTATGCGAGCCGATCAGGAGCTCTGCCGGACGGGTCTCCTGGGATGAGATGCTCGACACGACGGCCCGGAACCGGCGTGCCTGGTCCACGTCGTCGACCAGGGCGAGGGCGGCGACCTCCTCGCCCGAGTAGGCGGCGACGTTGAAGCCGAGCGTGTTGGCGAGCTCCGCGAGGCGGTGGCGGTAGGTGTGCTCGCTCAGGACCTTGCGGCGACCGCGCTGCGACAGCTCGCGCCAGTAGTCGTCGTCCTGCAGCTTCCTCAGGGCCTCGGTGGCCTCTTCAGGCGTCTCGACCATCGAGACGACGTCGCCGAGCGTGCGCTCGACGCCAACGCTCTCGGTGCTGACCACGGCCGTGCCGCAGGCGAGCAGCTCGAAGACGCGGCGAGAGAACATCGTCGGCGAGTCGTGCACCGAGTTGACGTTGAGGAAGGTGCGGTGGGCCTTGTAGGCCTCGATCACCTCGTCGTAGGGGAGGGCGCCCTTGACCCGCTCCAGGAAGCGCTCCGGGAAGCCGAACGCCTTGTCCTCGTGACCGAACCGGCGGTCGTAGATCTCGAGGCCGAACGGCATCGCGGCGTCGAGCAGCATCTGCAGGCTCTTCTGCCTGTCGATGTGGCGGTCGCGGTAGTAGGCGCCCGCGAACACCGGCGATGGGCTGCGCTCGACGGGTGCGCCGACCGGGCTGTGGACCCGCGGCTGCGC
>JBKPTM010000084.1:0-4287 GCA_046765935.1 Actinomycetota bacterium
TCGTGTCCGCGGCGACCCGCAGTCTCCGGCCGTCGCCCAGACGGCAGACGACCTCGGTCGCCCGTCCCCGCTTGGTCTCGATGTGCTCGGCGAGGCACTCGCTGAAGATCCGGACCCGCTCGCCGAAGTCGCGCTGCGCCCTGGGGAGGATGTTGTCCAGGGCCGAGAGCTTCTTGCCGTAGGCGCAGCCGATGTTGCAGTAGCCCGAGCCGAGGCAGTCCTTGATGTTCGCGTCGACGACGCCGCCGTTCCCGTCGAGCCCGAGTGCCTCGATGCCCTCGGCCATCTTGGTCCCGCCGACCTGCAAGCGCTTGCTCCCCTCCTGGCTGTAGACCGGCAGCCATTTGCGAAGCCGCTCAAACGACTTGGCGAGGCGCTTGGGGTCGATGCCCGCGTCCAGCCCCTCGGTGTCGTTCCACCGCTGCAGGGTCCGCTCGGGCAGGTCGTAACAGACGGCATTGTTGACGACGGTGCTGCCGCCGACGCACTTGCCCTGCAGGACCTGGAAGCGGGCGTCGACCGACATCTGCATGCCGCCGTCCGCGAAGAGGCGCGCGAACTGCACGCGCTCGTCCTCGACGAAGTCCCGCGGATCCACGTGGCGTCCGCCCTCGAGCAGGACCACCTCGCGGCCGCGCTCGGCCAGCCTGTAGGCGAGGACCGAACCCGCCGCGCCGCTCCCGACGATGGCGACGTCGGCCGTGATCCGTTCGGCGTCGACCTCGTTCGGCTCGGTGACGTCGAGGACCGGCGGGAGCTTCCCCAGCTTCTTCATCTGCTTGGCGTAGCGCTTGCGCTTCGAGAACGGGACGTATCCGGTCGAGGACGCGGTGCGCGGGTCGGCGTAGTAACCGATGATCGCCAGCTGCTGCGCGGCCACCAGCATCGACTGCACTGTCTTGCGGATCCCGCCGGGCAGCCGGCGCTCGACCACGTCAGCGATGAAGCAGCGCTCGATGAACTCCAGGCGGCGTTCCGGCGTCATCAGCGCGAACGGCGGCCGGAGCCGGATCATCGGATAGACGGTCAGCGCCGAGAGAGCGAGCTTCGACTTCCACTTCTCGTGCGCGGTGAAGGAGTGCAGGTAGTCGTCGATGCCGGCGGCGACCTGCTCGGGAGTCAGCTTCTCATCCGGGCCGATCACCAGCACCTCCGCCATCGCCATCGCGGTGCGGTGCTGATGGGGCCAGAGGTACTCGAGCGCGTAGCGGGACTTTGCCGCCCTGTGGAGGAAGACGGCGAGCGGGATCGCCACGAGGAAGGTCGCTGCCGCGGCCCAGATCAGCAGCTGGAGGGTCGGGCTGAGCGCGGTTCCGAAGGGCTGGCCGAAGGTGCCGGCGACGCTGTCGTCGTTCCCGAAAGCCAGCATCCCGAGCAGCGCGAGCACGATCAGCGCGTGCCCGATCACGACGAGCCACCCCAGCCAGCCGTTCTGCCGGACGTCCCCGGCGGCGAGGAAGCAGAGGATGAAGAAGAGGCCGTCCTTGGCGAACGAGTTGGCGACGAAGGGGAACTCGGCCGGCCCGAAGAGGCCGAGGACCGGGTAGATCAGGGCTTGCGCGAGGAAGGCGACGGTGAGGATGCGGAGCACCAGCTCCAGCCGCCGCTCAGGAGCTGTCAACTCGGGTGCCTGCACCTCCGGGTCAGCCGGCCTCCGGCTGATCGACGGCCGCTCGCTCGTTGCGAATCGAGCCGAGCGCCGCGTCGCGGTCGTAGTACTCGTGGACGCTGGTGCACTGGGACCCGTCGAAATGGAAGACCTGGATCACGCGGTCGGAGATTTCGAGCCCGCTGTGCTCTCCGCGGCCCTGGCGCCGCGCCACGACGACGACGTCGTCGCCGGCGTCGAGCATCTCCTCGATCAGGAAGTTGAGCTGCCCGACGGCGGCGCGCCACTGGGCCCAGTACTCCTCGACCCCCTGGTGGCCGTGGTAGGTGCCGGGGTCCGGGTCGTCCTCCGGCGTGATCCACTCGACGTCCTCGGCCATGTGGTCGAGGACCCAGCCGCGGTCGCCCGAGTTCCAGGCCTCGTAGCCCTTCTCCACCAGCTGTACGAGCTCCTCCGACATCTCCCCGAAAACCCAGTATCCCCCCTGGCGGGTGATTACGCTAGGGCCCCGGATTCGGAGAGAGGTGCTGCGTGAAGGGGATATGGAGAACCGCTGTCCTGCTCGGGGCGTTTGCCTGGGTCGCGGCCCTAGCCGTGCCGGCCGGAGCCGATCAGCCCGCGGTGAGCAAGGTCACCCTCAGGGTCGCCGGCGGCCCCCCGTTTCACGGCCGCGTCATCAGCGAGTCACCGGCCTGCATCGCCAACAGGAAGGTCGTCCTGCTCGAAGTCGCGCCCGAACGCGGCCCCATCGACCTCGCCGACAACCGCACGAACGGCAGGGGCAAGTGGGTCTTCAGCTCGCAGCTGCAGGGCGCCACCGTGGTCCGCGCGAAGGTCGCGCGCTCCAAGGCGAGCGGAGTGATCTGCGACTGGGCGCTCTCGCCGCCGAAGCGAATCGATTAGAGGGACTCGGCCTGGGCCGGGTCGCCCTGGACGCCCTCGTCCTCCCAGTCGGCGGGCTCTCCGAGGCTGGCTCCCTTGACCACCTTGAGGCCGAGCATCGCGCACTTCATGCGCGTTGCGGAGATGTCGATGCCGAGCAGTTCGAGAACGAAGTCCTTGGGCAGCGCGAGGATCTCCTCGCGGCTCATCCCCTCGAGCTCGTCGGTGAGCAGGGAGGTCGCGGCCGTGGAGATCGCGCAGCCCTGCCCCTCGAACGCCACCTCGGTGACCTTGCCGTCGTCGTCGAGCTTCAGGAAGACGTGCTGCTCGTCGCCGCAGAAGGGATTTGAGTCCTCGAAGTCGAGGTCGTACTCGTCCAGGCGCCCGAAGTGATGCGGGCGCTTGTAGTGCTCGAGGATCTGGTCGCGGTAGAGCTCGTCCATCACTCGCCGAAGATGCGCCTGACGTCGAGCAGGGAATCGATCAGGCGATCGACCTCGTCGCGCGTGTTGTAGACGGCGAAGCTCGCCCGAGTGGTGGCCGGCACGCCGAGGCGCTGCATCAGCACCTGCGCGCAGTGGTGACCGGCGCGGACAGCGACGCCGTGGCGGTCGAGGATCTCCGAGACGTCGTGCGCGTGGACGCCGTCCATTGCGAAGGACACGATGCCGCCGCGGTCTTCACCGGCCGGCGGTCCGAAGACGGTCAGGCCGGGCACCTCGGCGATCCGCTCGAGGGCGTAGGAGGTGAGCTCGAGCTCGGCGGCGTGCGCGGCGGGGAGGCCGAGCTGATCGAGCCACTGGACGGCGGCGCCGAAGCCGATCGCCTCGCCGATCGCGGGGGTCCCGCCCTCGAACTTGGCCGGGAGATCCGCCCAGGTGATCAGCTCCTTCGAGACCTTGCGGATCATCGAGCCGCCGCCGATGAAGGGCGGCATCTCCTCGAGCAGCTCCCGGCGGCCGTAGAGCGCGCCGACGCCGGTAGGGCCGTACATCTTGTGCGCGGTGATCGCGTAGAAGTCCGCGCCCAGCTCGGCCATGTCGAGCTCGAGCTTCGGCCCGGCCTGGGCACCGTCGACGACGAGCAGCGCTCCGGCGTCGTGGGCCATGCGGGCGATCTCGGGGATCGGGTTGATGGTCCCGAGCACGTTGGAGACGTGGGCGACGCAGACGAGCTTGGGGCCGCGCTCGAGCAGCGAGGCGAGCGCCTCGAGCTCGATGCGGCCGTCGCCGTCGATCGGTGCCCAGTCGAGATCGGCGTCCTTCTCCTGGGCGACCTGGTACCAGGGCACGACGTTCGAGTGGTGCTCCATCTCGGTGACCACGATCCGGTCGCGGGCCTTTAGGTTCGTCCTGCCCCACGAGTAGGCGACCAGGTTGAGGGCCTCCGTCGCGTTACGGACGAAGATCACCTCGCGGGAGTCGGCGCCGAGATGCGCGGCGACCGTCTGCCTGGCCCCCTCGTAGAGGGAGGTCGCCTCTTCGGAGAGGGTGTGGACGCCGCGGTGGACGTTGGCGTTGTGCTCCCGCCAGTAGCGGTCGAGCGTCTCGATCACCGCGAGGGGCTTCTCCGCGGTCGCGCCGTTGTCGAGATAGGCGAGCGGCTGCCCGTGAACCTGGCGGGACAGGATCGGGAACTCGGCGCGGATCTCCTCGATCGACCGCGGCAGGGAGGGGGCTGTGGTGGCCGTCGGCTCCATTCGGACTCTAGGCGGCGGCCCCCGCCTCGACCTCCTCGCGGATCCAGCCGTAGCCCTTCTCCTCGAGCTGCTCGACCAGCTCCGGGCCGCCCTCCTT
>JBKPTM010000085.1:0-3067 GCA_046765935.1 Actinomycetota bacterium
CTCAGAGAGCATCCTCAGCAGCCAGGTGCTGCCGCTACGGGACGAGCCGAAGATCCAGGCCAACCGCCCCGGTGCCGTTACGGAGATGTCGGGAGTGTCTCCCTCTGGCACGTGGCCCCTTTTCCCATCGGAATAGTGACAGAGTATGCCGCGTCCGGTGTCCGCAGCATCGAAGTTCCGTCAGACGGAAGACCTCAGCCGCGGCCAGACCAGCAGGACGAGACCGACCAGGATGCAGACGATGCCGAGCGCGTAGTTCACGAGCACGGCGAGGATGATCCCGATGATGATGAGGAGTAGCGATAGCTCCATGCCGCCTTCGATACCCCGGGGGGTGCGCCCGAAACACCGGTTGAGTGGCTCAGGCGACGGGTAGTAGCGGCGGGATGGAGGCGACCACCGAGAACCGCAGCGGCGCGGCCGCCGGGCCCGAGCAGCTCGCCGAGAAGGTGAGCGGCAAGGCGCGCGAGATCAAGCGGGAATACGCGCACGGGGAGGACAGGCCGATGGGCTCCCATCTTGCGCTGGTGGCGGTCTACAACGGCCTGGTCGGCACCTTCCTGCTGGCGCGGGCTCGCTCCGGCAAGCCGCTCCCCAAGCGGATCGGGGCCGGCGACCTGCTGCTCGCCGGAGTCGCAACCCACAAGCTGAGCCGCGTGATCGCCAAGGACCGGGTGACCGCACCGCTGCGGGCGCCTTTCACCGAGTTCGAGGGTGAGGGCGGCCCCGGCGAGGTCGAGGAGAGGCCGCGCGGCCGCGGGATGCGCAGGGCGATCGGCGAGCTGCTCGTCTGCCCGTTCTGCCTGGGCCAGTGGGTCGCCACCGGCATCCTCGCCGGTCTCGCCGTCGTGCCCCGCGCGACCCGGTTCTTCTGCTCGATCTTCGCTGCGATCACGATCAGCGACTTCCTGCAGATCTTCTACAAGGGCAGCGAGGAGAAGCTGCTCTAGCCGCCATGGCCAAGCCCTAGCGCTACCCCTAGGGGGCGGACGCGGGTACAGCGCGTAGGCAAGCGGTCAACGTCAGCCGGGCACGCTTCGAGATTACTCCGCTCAGTAGCCCGCCCAGTGTCTGACGGCGAAGCCGTGCGGCCGGCGCTTCGTCGATCGCCAGCGCGGGCCACTCCCGCCGCTGCCGTACGACGACGTGTCCCACCGCAGCCCGGCGATGACGGCATAGGCATGGCCCTGGTTCGCCATCACGCTGATCCATCGGCCCTTGCCCGGCACGCCCCAGGACATCAGCGGCCCGGAGGGCAGGGGGCTCGACAGCATGCCCGCGGCGTGGAGCACGTAGCTGACGGCGCCAGAGCAGTCATAGCCTCGCGAGTCGAAGCTGCCGTGGCCGCCGCCCCAGACGTAGGGGCGCCCGTTGATCGCGTTGCCGGCGTTGATCGCCGCGACCACCGCCGCCGGAGCGCCGGGAGGCGGGATCGCGATGCCGGTCTTGCGGTTGAGCTTGGCCTTGCGCGGCTTGCCCACAGGAGCGCTCGACGTCGTCGAGTCGCCCGCGGTTGAGCCGGGCGCGGCCGAGCCCCCCGTCTGCGCCGTGGCGCTGCCCGCGCCGCCCAGCATGAAGAGCGCGAGGAGCCCGGCCACCGAGGCCCGCATCCGCACGCTTTTGATCCGTGGCAATCGAAACCTCCTTCGAAGGCCTGCGGGGTTAGCTGTCGGGCTCGCGCGGAAGGAGCCGCGCGCTCACCTGCGTGGGTGGGTTCGCCCCGGGAACTTGGTTCCCCCGCTCCCGTCCGCCCTGGACGGGATTCGGCATTTAGAGGGGATGAACACGCCAAGTCAGCGAAAGGCGCGGTGCCGTTTGCTGGGTTTTCGCCGGGGGTAGCTATGGGAGCGCCTCCACGTGAGGGGGGCAGGCCGTCACTGGTGAGAACCGGGTCGACATCGGAGCGGGGCGGAGCCGGCCGCCGCCTGATCGCGGCGACAGTAGGTCTCTCGTGCCTCGCCCTCGCCGGCTGCGGCAAGCAGTCGACGCTCGACCCGCAGAGCCCCCAGTCCCACGACATCAGGACGCTCTGGTGGTGGATGTTCGTCGTCGCCGGGATCATCTTCCTCGGCGCGATCGCGATGCTGGTGATCGCCTGGGTCCGGCGGCGTCAACCGGGTCTGCCCTTCTTCGGCCAGAGCGAGCGCACCGAGACGAGGCTGGTCGTCCTCTTCGGGATGGTGATCCCGGCGGTCATCCTGATCGCGCTCTTCTTCGTCTCGAACGTCTACGTGATCGGGAAGACCGAGCCGCCGAGCCCGGGCTCGGCGGCGATGAATGTCGAGGTCACCGGGCACCAGTGGTGGTGGGAGGTCCACTACCCGGGCACCACGGCGGTGACGGCGAATGAGATCCACATTCCCGCCGCGACGCGCGTGGAGGTGGTCGGGAAGACCGACGACGTCATCCACTCGTTCTGGGTCCCGCAGCTCAACCGCAAGATCGATCTGGTCCCGGGGCGGGACAACCGGCTCCTGCTCTACGCCAGCCAGCCGGGCACCTACCGAGGGCAGTGCGCCGAGTTCTGCGGCCTCCAGCACGCCCACATGGCCTTTGAGGTCATCGCGGAGCCGCCCAATCAATTCCAGGCGTGGCTCTCGAACATGGCGACGGACGCGCCACTGCCTGCGACGCCGGCCGGCCGCGCCGGCGAGCAGGCGTTCATGCGCGACCAGTGCGCCAGCTGCCACACCATCCGGGGCACGGCAGCTCAGGGTCAGATCGGCCCGGATCTGACCCACCTCGCCAGCCGCACGACGATCGCGGCCCTGACGCTGCCGAACACCGCGGAGTACCTGCGGCAGTGGATCCATGATCCCCAGCACTTCAAGCCGGGCAACAAGATGCCCGGGCTCAACCTGAGCGATCAGGACGTGAGCTCGCTGGTCAGCTACCTGCAGGGGCTGCGCTGATGGCCACGGCCGCACCGAGCCTCGCCGCGGAGCGCCTCGACCGTCTCGGGCGGATCTGGCGCGAGCGCTCGGGCCTCGTCGGCTGGCTCACCACCACCGACCACAAGCGCATCGGCATCCTCTACTTCTTCACCGCGCTCGCCTTCTTCGCGGCG
>JBKPTM010000086.1:0-4473 GCA_046765935.1 Actinomycetota bacterium
TCGAGTTGGCGGTGGTCGCGCACCCGGCGCCGTCGGAGCTCGTCGAGGGCCAGGTTGGTCGCGGTCCGTTGCAGCCAGGCCGCCTGTTCGGCGGCGCCGAGGTCCGCGGGAGCACGCTGCCACAGGCGGAGGAATGCTTCCTGGGTGAGATCCTCGGCAGCCTCCCGCGACCCCAGCATCCGCTCCAGCCGGCGAATCAACCCGGCCGAGTGCCGCTCGTAGATCGCTTCAGCGGTCATCTACAGATAGAACGTATCGGGGGGTCGAAAGCGGACAGCGGGGGCCGCGACGAGGACCGCCGGGGAGGCCGGTGACCGGCGCCGCGGGCCTGCCTATGCTGGCTGGGATGGCCGTGAAACTCATCGTCGGGCCCCCGAACTCGGGCAGAACGGGCAAGACGCTCGACGCGTTCAGGGCGGCCGCCGCTCGCGATCCCGTCCTCGTCGTGCCCACCGTGGACGACGTCGAGCGCTTCGAAGAGGAGTTGACGCGCGATGGCGACGTGGTGATCGGCGCGACCGTCGGCACCTTCGATCAGCTCTTCGCCATGGTCGCGCGGAGATGCGAGGGTGCTCCGCAGCGAAGCGAGGAGCAACCCGTTTCATCGGTGCCCGCCGGGCCGGCCGTCAGCCGAACGCAGCGCCTGCGAATCGCGCGCGAGGCCGCCTCCCGCTCGGAGCTCCGAATCCTGGCGGCCTCTTCCCGGCGGCCGGGGTTCCCGGCCGCCCTGGAGGAGCTCGTCGGCGAGCTCCAGGCCGCCCTGGTGGACCCGCTGAGCCTGCGCGAGCGGGCCTCGGAGGCCGGCGCCTACGAGCTCGAGATCGCCTCGCTCTATGAGTCCTACCTCGCGATCAGGGACGAGCTCGGCCTCCACGACGACCACTCCCTGGCCGCGGCGGCCACCGCCGCGCTTCGCGAGCGTCCCGATGCCTGGGGAACGCGGCCCGTCTTCCTCTATGGATTCGACGACCTCACGCTCGAGCAGCTCGAGCTCGTTCGCGAGCTCTCGTCGGGGACCGACGTCACCGTCGCCTTGCCATGGGAGGACCGCGAGTCGCTGGCCCTCGCCCGGGGTGCCCTGTTCGCAGAGCTCAGGGACCTGGAGGGCGTCTCGATCGAGCGGCTACAGGCCGAGGCTCGCTTCACCCAGAGCTCGACGCTGTTCGAGGTCGAGCGCCGCTTCGGTGAACAGGGCGACGGCGAGCCCATCGACAACGACGGCGGCGCCGCGCTGTTGGCATCGGCGGGAGAGCTTGCAGAGGTCGAGGCGGTCGGCGGCGAGGTCGCCCGCCTGCTCGACGGCGGCGTCCCCGCCGGTGAGATCGCGATCGTGCTCCGCGAGCCGCGCTCGGCCGGCCCGCTCTACCGCCGCGTGCTCACCCGCTTCGGGATCCCCGTGGCGGTGCAGGCGGATCTGGCGGCAACGCGGACGGCGACCGGCGCCGGCCTGATCGCCCTCCTGCGCGCGACGGTCGGCGGGGGCGGCGCGGCCGAGCTGCTCGCCTACCTACGGACCCCGGGAGTCGCCCCGCCGGCGAAGGTGGACTGGTTCGAGCGCAGGGTGCTGCGCGGCCGCCTGCGCACGACCGATGAGGCGCTCGGCGCCTGGCGGTCCGACAGCGAGAGCGGCGACGGCGGCCTGCGGGAGGCCACGAAGCTGCGCGAGGCGAGCCCGGGAGCGGCCCTGCTCCGCGAGGCCGGACGGCAGGCGCGCTGGATCGCCGAGTCGGCCGTCCGCCGGCAGGGAGCCGTCGCCGAGGAGGACCGGGCGCTCGAGCTCCGTGCCGGCGCTGAGATCGAGCGAGCCCTTGCCGATCTCGCTGAGCTCGGGCTCCCCCATTCGCCCCACGATGTGATCGCCGCCGTCTCCGAGCTCGACGTGCCGATGTGGCGCGGCCCAACCGAGGGCCGGGTCCGGGTGATCAGCCCCTACCGCGCCCGGGCGCGCCGGGTCGCGCACATGTTCGTCTGCTCGATGCAGGACGGCGACTTCCCGCGGCGCGACACGGGCGGACCGCTGCTCTCCGACGACGCCCGCCGCGCGATGGGCCTGCCCGAGCGCAAGAAGGCCGAGGTCGAGGATCGCTACCTGTTCTCGATCTGCCTCTCGCGGCCGAAGGAACGGCTCTGGCTCTCGTGGCGAAGCGCGGACGACGAGGGCGGAGCCACCTCGCGCTCGCCCTATGTGGACGAGGTCCGGGAGCTGCTCGCCCCGACCCTGCCCGCGGACCTCGAGGAGCGCGATGAGGCGATCGTCGCGGAGGCGAGCGGCCGGGGCCTTGCGGATTCCGTGTTCGAGGTCGGCGCCGCGCCGAGCGAGCGCGAGCTCGCGAGGGCGCGGGCCGCCACAGGCCCGCGGACCGAGAACGGCCGGCTGCGCCCGGGGCCGCTCCGGCTCGAATCGGTGCTCGAGCGGATGCGGGAGATCAAGCTGTTCGGCCCCTCGACGCTGGAGGAGTACGCGCTCTGCCCGTATCGCTGGTTCGTCGGCCACGAGTTGCGGCCCCAGCGGATCGGTCCCATCGACGAGCCGCTCACCAGCGGCTCGATCGCCCACCAAGTCCTCGAGTCCCTCTACGAGGACCCGCCGGGCCCGGAGCCGCGGCCCACGCTGGAGTTGCTCGATGTCTGGCGACGACGTGCGCGCGAGCTGATCACCGAGATGGGCGCCGAGCGACTGCCCCGGGAACGGGCGGATACCGCCGCCGCGCTCCGGCGGGTCGAGGGCCTGGTGCTGGCCTTCCTGGCCGACGAGGCCGCCACCGCGACCGCGTTCGTCCCCGCCCACACCGAGGCAGCCTTCGGGTTCGAGGAATCCGAGAAGGGGCCGCTCGAGCTCGCCGGCGGGAGCGTCCACGGTCAGATCGATCGCATCGATCTCGGCCCGCGGGGCGAGGCCCTGGTCCAGGACTACAAGTCCGGCGGCAGGGTCGAGGGCGGAGCGGCGATGCTCGAGAAGCGCGGCAAGCTCCAGCTGCAGCTCTACATGCTCGCCGCCCGCGAGCTCTGGGGGCACGACCTCGCCGGTGGCCTCTATCGCCCGCTCGGCGGGACCGGCGACCGCACCCCGAAGGGCCTGCTGCGAAAGGAGCTCGCCGAGGAGCTGGCGGGCCTCGATCCGCGGCCGAAGGACCACCTCGACGACGAGGCCTTCGAGACAGCGCTCGACGAGGCGAGGGAGAAGGCCGAGGAGATCATCGCGTCGGTGCACTCGGGCAAGGTGGTCCGGGATCCGCTCGGCGGGAGCTGCCCGGACTGGTGCAGCTTCCAGCCGATCTGCCGCCGGGAACGCGGGCTGCCCGAGGAGGAGCCCTGGTCCGAGGAGGGCGAGGAGGAGTGAGCGAGCGCACGCAGCAGCAGGCCGCGGCGGTCGAGAGCCGTGACCGCGATGTCTTCCTGCGCGCGGGGGCCGGCACCGGCAAGACCAGCGTCCTGGTGGACCGCTTCTGCGCCGCGGCGCTCGACCCCGAGAGCGGGGTCGAGCGGATCCTCGCCTTCACCTTCACGGAGCGCGCCGCGGACCAGCTGCGCCGCCGGATCCGAGACGAGTTCGCCGCGCGGGTTCGGGATGCCGAGGCCGAGCGGGCCGAGGCCCTGCGCGAGGCGCTCGAGGCGACCGACCGGGCCTGGATCTCGACCATCCACGGGTTCTGCCGCCGGCTGCTCGCCTCTCATCCCGCGGCGGCCGGCATCGACCCGCGCTTCCGGGTCGTCGACGAGGCGGAGGCTGAGCGACTCGCCGTCCGCGCCTTCGACTCGGCCCTCGCGGAGATGGTGGAGTCCGGTGAGCCCGAGGCCCTTGAGCTCGCGGCGGCGAACCGCCGCCGCACCCTGCTCGAGATGACGCGCGGCGCCTACGACGAGCTTCGCAGCCACGGCGACCCGAGCCCCGCCCTGCCGGCACTGGAGCCGCCCGACACCTCCGCGGCGATCGCGGCGCTGATCGAGGCGGCGCGCGAGGCACACGCCGAGTGCGAGGAGGCGTCCGGGAAGTCGGTGGTGAGCCGAGAGCGGATCGCCGCCGCGATCCAACTCGACCCGGCGCTTCCCCCGGACGACGCGCTCCTCGAGGCCCTCCGTGACCTGGAGATCAAGTCGAATGCGAAGGCCTTTGCGGGCGAGGCCTGCGAGCACTACGCCAGGGCCCTCAAGCGGGCCCAGGCGGCGGTCGCGGCCCACGTCCTCGGCCCCGCCTACGAGCAGCTGCGCGAGCTGGTCGCCCGGTTCGGCGCGCGCTACGAGCAGCTCAAGGAGGAGCGCGCCTCCCTCGACTTCGAGGTCCTCCTGCTCAAAGCGGTCGAGCTGCTCAGCACTTCCACTCCACTGCGGGACCGCTACCGCGAGCAGTTCCGCCATCTGATGGTCGACGAGTTCCAGGACACGAACGCCCTCCAGCTACGGTTGGTCGAGGGGCTGCGCGGCCCGGACACCCGCCTGTTCCTGGTCGGGGACGAGTTCCAGTCGATCTACGGC
>JBKPTM010000087.1:0-4089 GCA_046765935.1 Actinomycetota bacterium
GTTCAAATGCTCGCGCTCCGCCCCAAAACCGATCTCCTTGGCAGAGGCTCCGCGCTTGCGGCCGGCAGCCTATCCGACCGGCGCCGGACCACGAGACGCCGGAGGGACCCATCAGCGATAATGCGCGGCCGCCCCGCTCCCGGCGGGGCACTTCTTATGCCGCTACCGAGCCTGAAAACGATCGAGTGGGTGACCACCGACTGCTACGGGTCCCTGATCGACTGGGAGAAGGGCATCGGCGACGCCTTCAAGCGGGAGGCCGAGCGTGATGGCCTCACCATCGATGAGAGGGCCTTCCTGGATCGCTTCTTCGAGATCCAGGCCAAGATCATGGAGGGCTCCTACGAGCTCTACGCCGAGGTCCTGCGCAGAGCGGCCGTCCAGACCGCGGAGGAAATCGACTGGACTATCGAGCCCTCGCGCGCCCAGTTCCTCCCCGACAGCGTGGGGGCCTGGCCACCCTTTCGCGAGGCGAACGCCGCCATGGACCGCCTCAAGGAGCGGTACCAGATCGGGATCATCTCCAACATCGACGACAAGCTGCTCGGCATTTCCCGTCGTCACCTCCGCACGGAGCTCGACCTGGTCGTGACCGCTCAGCAGGTCCGCAGCTACAAGCCCGACCCCACCCACCTCCGTGAGTGCGCTCGCCGCATCGGCGGCAAGAAGGGCTGGGTGCACATCGCGTCCGGCTATGAAGCCGACGTCGGCCCGGCCATCAAGCTGAACGTCCCGGTGATCTGGGTCAACCGGCACGGCGAGAAGCTGGAGGGTCGCAAGGCCCCGGACGCCACGGTCAAGAACATCCGCGAGGCCGCGGCGAAGCTCGGCGCGAAGTAGCCGCGGCCGGCCGCTCTACTCGATCGTCGCGAGCAGGTCCCCGGAGTTGACGGCCGCACCCTCCTGGACGGCGAGCTTGGCGATCTTGCCGTCCTTGTGAGCGGTGATCTCGTTCTCCATCTTCATGGCCTCGATCACGAGGACCACGTCGCCGGTCGAGACCTCCTGGCCCTCCTCGACCGGGACCTTGAACACGTTGCCCTGGAGCGGGGAGACCAGGTCGTTGCCGGATGCCGCCGCTCCTCCTCCGCCTCCGCCGGATCTCTCGCGCTTCGGCGGCTTACGCAGGCCGGCGCCGGGGTTCGCACCGCCCGCGGCGGGGGCCGCGGCCGCGTCCCCGATCACCTTGACGTCGAAGAGCTTCCCGCCGACCTCGACCTGGTAGCTGCGCTCCGCCTTGCCGTCCTCAGAGGCCTCCTCGCCGCCCTGCGCCGGGGCGGCCTCCGGTGCCAGCGACTTGAGCCACTCCCTGTCCTCGGTCAGGTCGCGGCAGGTCTCGCCGTTCGCCCATTGCTTCGTCGACAGGAGGGCCTGGTGGAACGGGACGAGCGTGGTGAGCCCACCGATCTCGTACTCGCCGAGCGCGCGGAGCATCCGGGCGGTCGCCTTCTCGCGGTCGAGGTCCCAGACGATCAGCTTGGCGAACATAGGGTCGTACATCGGCGTGACTTCGGAGCCCGCCTCGACGCCGGAGTCGACCCGCACGCCCGGCCCGGCCGGCTCGCGGTAGGTGGTGATGCGCCCCGGGGCGGGGGCGAAGTTCTTGTGGGCGGCCTCCGCGTTGATCCGGCACTCGATCGCATGGCCGCGAAGCTCGACCTCCTCCTGGGCGATCGAGAGCTTCTCGCCCGCGGCGATCCTGACCTGCTCGCGGACGATGTCGAAGCCGGTGACCAGCTCGGTGACGCAGTGCTCGACCTGGACGCGGGTGTTCATCTCTAGGAAGAAGTAGTCCTCGCCGACCTGCAGCCCCTCCACGGTGCCCGCTGACCGGTAGCCGACCGCCGCGGCCGCGTCGGTGGCGATCTTCCCGATCCGCTCGCGCATCTCCTCGTCGACCTGTGGGCCGGGGGACTCCTCGATCAGCTTCTGGTGGCGGCGCTGGATCGAGCAGTCGCGCTCGCCGAGATGGATGACGTTGCCCTTGGCATCGGCGAGCACCTGGACCTCGACGTGGCGCGGGTCCTCGAGGTAGCGCTCCAGATAGACGGTCGGGTCGCTGAAGAACTTCTCGCCCTCGCGCGATGCGCCCTCGAACGCCTGCTCAAGCTCATCCTCGCTCTGCGCGACGCGAAACCCCTTGCCGCCGCCTCCGCCGGCCGCCTTGCAGGCGATCGGGTAACCGATCTCCTCGGCCTGCTTCTTCGCCGCCGCGACGTCCTTCACCGGCGATGTGCCGCCGGGAACGATCGGGACGCCCGCCTTCTGCATGATCTGGCGAGCCTCGGTCTTCGAGCCCATCGCCTCGATCGCCTTCGGCGGCGGCCCGATCCAGGTGAGCTTCGCCTTCTCGACGGCCGCCGCAAAGGGGGCGTTCTCAGCCAGGAATCCGTAGCCCGGGTGGATCGCCTCGGCTCCGGCGCTCTGAGCCACCTCGATGATCTTCTCGACGTTCAGGTAGCTCTCCGAGGGGGTCGCCGGGCCGAGCAGGAACGCCTCGTCGGCCTCGCGGACGTGGGGAGCGTCGCGCTCGATCTCGGAGTAGACGGCGACCGATCCGATCCCCATCTCCTTGAGCGTCCTCGCGACGCGGATGGAGATCTCGCCGCGGTTGGCGATCAGAACTTTCTCGAACACGGCGGGGGAGTATTGCGGCTACCGGCCGACCGGCGCGGAGCGGCGGGGGCTGGTTCGGACTCGGGTCAGTCCTCGACGACCGCGTGGGCCGGGCGCGTTCTCGCTCGAGCCCGAGATGCCAGCTCGCGCTCGAGTTGAGCGTTGCGCTCCAGCTCCGCCTGCTCCTCCGGGTCGTGCTCGACCTCCTTGCGGAGGGCGATCTGCACGGCGAACAGCGCCACGACCGCCAGCGTGGCGCCGGCGACGACCCACGGCACCAGGTCGGTGTCTGCCTTGTTCATGATCGTCAGGCCGGCGGCGATCAGGATCACGCCCAGCGCTCCCCTGAGCAGGCCCTGCGGCCACTTGACGGAGAGCTGGCTGCCGATGATCACGCCGGGCACGGATCCCACCAGGATGTTGCCCATCAGCCCGTAGTCGACGTTCCCGCCGATGGCGTGGGCGATGCCCGCCGCCCAGAGCAGGATCGCGGCGTGCACCACGTCCGTCCCGACCACCTTCTGCGGACGGAGCCGGTAAACCGTGAGCAGCATCATCCCGATCAGCGTTCCGCTGCCGGCCGAGCTCAGTCCGATCACGAAGCCGGTCGCCGCGCCGATCGTCACGGCGGCGATCTTGTGGCGCGGGTGCATCTCGAAGTCGTCGCGCTCCTGGATCTTCTTGGCCAGGAAGAACCCGCGGAGCAGCGTGGCCGCCCCGACAACCAGCAGGCAGGCGGCGAGGATCGCGAACACGGTCTCATCGAGTTGGTCCCCGAGCTGCCTCTTCAGGATGTCGAGGACCCAGACGCCCAGGACCGCCATCGGCACGCTGCCGATCGCCATCCAGTAGACGAGCGGCATGTTCACCGTCTTCAGCTTCAGGTGGCGCCAGCTGCCGGCTGTCTTGGTGATCGCCGCGTAGGCGATGTCGGTGCCGATCGCGGTGGTCGGCTTGACGCCGAAAAGGAGGACCAGGAGGGGCGTCATCAGGGAGCCGCCGCCCATCCCGGTCATGCCGACCAGGAAGCCAACGCCGAATCCGAAGAAGACGATCTTTGGGTCCATGGGGAGTTGTGTGCCGCGGGCGGCCGGTTGGACGAAGGCCGCTTTTCCACCTTGTTCCCTTTTATGACCGAAAGGGTCCTAAAAGGAGCGGCCACCTTACCGGAAGGAAGCTTTTCCCCCTAATTGCTGGGCTTTCTGGTGACGAACGTTGCTAGCGCCAGGCCCGGCCTACCGAGTCACCCATGCGCCCTCGTCCTGGGTGAGCTCGAGGACCTCATCCGGGATCTTGCCGTCGCGCAGATCCGCGATCGTCACGTGCTCCAGCACCCGTCGCAGCGAGGCGCGGACCGCGATCCAGACCTCGCTGAGCTGCTCGGCGTTGCCCGGGTAGCTCGTTTGCTCGGGGGCCTGGTCCTGGATGTTGGCGAGCGGGCCCTCGACCGCGCGGATCACGTTCGCGAGCGTG
>JBKPTM010000088.1:0-4252 GCA_046765935.1 Actinomycetota bacterium
GGCCGAGATCGCGAAGCTCACCGAACAGTGGTCGGACCAGGGCGAGCCGGACTTCGCGGTCGAGCTCCTCGAGGCGGCGCAGCCGGCCGCCGAGGAGGGTGGCGACGACGACTTCGACCCGGACTCCGACGACCTGCTCGACCAGGCCGCCCACCTCGTCGTCGAGAGCGGCACGGCCTCGGTCTCGATGATCCAGCGACGGCTGCGGGTCGGATACACGCGAGCCGGCCGCCTGATCGACATGCTCGAGCGCCGGGGGATCATCTCCGGCTACGAGGGCTCCAAGCCGCGCCAGGTGCTCGTCTCGCTGGCGGACCTGCCCCGGGTGCTGGGCGGGGGCGAGGCAGCTAAGGCCGAGCCGTCGGAGCCCGTGGGCGCACCTGCCGAAGGCGAGTAGCGGGACCGTTCAGAATGCGCGCGTGAGCGAGCGCGAGCAAAGCGAGCGCGGTCGAGGTGTCAGGGCGGGAATCCTGGTCACCGGAACCGAGGTGCTGTCGGGCTACGTCACGGACCGCAATGGGCCGTGGCTCTCGGAACGGCTGGCCGAGCTCGGCGTCGAGGTCGAGGAGATCACCGTGGTCGGGGACCGGGCCGAGGACCTCGAGGGTGCGCTGCGCCACATGCGCGATCAGGGACTCGACCTGGTCGTCACCTCGGGAGGCCTTGGCCCGACGGCTGACGATCTGACGGCGGAGGTGGTCGGCCGCTTCGCGGGGCGCGAGCTGGTTCTCGACACCGAGATGGAGGAGAAGATCGGGCAGATCATCGCCCGCTACGCGCGCCGGCTCCGGTTCGATCCGGAGGCGGTGCGGGAGGCCAACCGCAAGCAGGCGATGGTGCCGGAGGGGGCCACGGCGCTGGATCCTGCGGGGACCGCCCCGGGTCTCGTCGTCCCGGCCGACGGCCAGGTGGTGATCGTCCTGCCCGGCCCGCCGCGCGAGCTGCAGGAGATGTGGCCGCGCGCGCTGGCGGCGCCCGCGGCCGAGGAGGTGCTCGGCCGGGCGGAGCCCTACAGCACCATGTCGATCCGGATGTTCGGGATCCCGGAGTCCGAGCTCGCCAAGGCGCTGAGGGAGATCGAGGAGGATGGGGCGGACCTCGACCAGCTCGAGATCACCACCTGCCTGCGCGGCGGGGAGCTGGTCACGGACGTGCGCCACCGCCCCGGATCGGAGGACGCTGCGGAGGCGCTCAGGTCCGGCCTGGAGGAGAGACTCGGCAGGTTCACATACACGGAGACCGGCGAGTCGATCGAGGAGGTCGTCTTCCAGCTCCTGGGCGACCGCACGATCGCGGTGGCCGAGTCGGAGAGCGGCGGGCTGCTCGCCGGCCGGCTGACGCTGCGGCCCGGCTCATCGGAGTGGTTCGCCGGGGGAGTCGTGTCCTACTCGAACGAGTCGAAGGCGAAGCTGCTCGGCGTCGACCCGAAGCTGATCGAGGAGCACGGAGCCGTCTCACCGCAGGTGGCCGAGGCGATGGCCGATGGCGCCCTCGAGCGCTTCGATGCCGACGTCTCCTGTGCGATCACCGGCGTCGCCGGCCCCGACGGCGGCACCGAGGAGAAGCCGGTCGGCTATGTCTGCTTCTGCGCCAAGACCAGGAGCGGTGATGTGCTCGCCCGGGATCCCATCCTGCCCGGCAGCCGCACCGACGTGCGCGAGCGCTCCGTCGTCGTGGCGCTCCATCTAGTCCGCTACCTGCTCGAGGGCCGCGAGCCACCGCGATGAGCCGAAGGCGGGGCCCGGGGAGGGGGCTGGCGGTCGCGCTCGCGGCGATGGGCCTGATGGCGCTCGCGGGCGCAGCGCTGCCCGCGATGGGGCAGTCGGCTGGATCCGGGGGCGACTTCGCCGGTCGCGTCGAGATCCCGGGCGGCCGCCACATCTACCTCGAGTGCCACGGCAGCGGCTCGCCCACCGTGATCTTCGAGGCCGGCCTGCGCAGCCGGGGCGACATCTGGACCTGGTCGAGGGAGGGCGTCGGCACGGGCGTCCAGTCGCGGGTCTCGCCCTATACGCGCACCTGCTTCTACGACCGTCCCGGGACGCTCGCCCACTTTCCCTACGTCAGCCGCAGCGACCCCGTTCCGATGCCGCGCAGCACCGGCGAGGTGGTGGCCGACCTGCACGCGCTCCTGGCCGCGGCGGCTGTGCCCGGCCCGTACGTGATGGTGGGCGCCTCGACCGGAGGTCTGATCGTCCGCCAGTACGCCGCCACCTATCCCAGCGAGGTCGGCGGCCTGGTGCTCGTCGACGCCATCTCCGAGGCGATGGAGACGCTGATGAGGCCGGGCCAGTTCGCCCGCTACAACGCCTCCTACCTGCAGTCGCCCGGGGAGGACGCGCGCGAGTACGAAGACCTCGAGCAGGTCGACTTCTACCGGAGCTTCGCCGAGATGTGGCCCCTGCGACGCGTGCCGCGGCGGCTGCCGGTCGTCGTGCTCTCCGCGAACTACGGCTTCGGGACCCCGCAGGGGGTGTGGCGCCGGTTCGCCAAGCTGGTGAACCTGACCTGGAAGCGAAGCCAGTTCTATCTGGCCTCGCTCCGGCCGAAGACGAAGCGCGTGGTCGCCTTCGGCAGCGGCCACCAGATCCACGTCAACCGGCCGGAGCTGGTGGCGCGATACGTCCTTGGCCTGGTGGCGAAGGCCCGTGGCCTCTGATCGCCCGCGGGCGCTGATCGCCGCACTGGCCGTGACCGTGGCGGCTGCGGTCGTCGTTGGCTGTGGCGCGGATACGACCACGGCCGACCGCCGCCAGGCGCTCGAGGACTACGTGGCCGCCGTGCAGCCCATCCGGCTGGGCATCAACCGGCTGCTCGACCAGGCCGACCCGATCCTGGAGGGCTACGCCGACGGCGATCTGACCGTGGAGGAGGCGCGCGGCCGGCTGGGACGGCTCGAGCGCGGGGCGGCGAGCTACGCGGTGCAGATCGCGGCCGTCGAGGACGTGCCGGACGAGATGCGGGCCGCGCACGACGCCTACGCCCACACCTTCGTGCTCCAGGACACCTACCTGAGCGCGCTGGTCGCCGCGCTGCGCGAGCGCGACTTCGAGGATCTGCCCCATTTCCAGAACGAGCAGCGCGCCGCGATCATCGCCTGGCGCACCCGCCTGCAGGTCCTGGCCGACCGCTGGGATGCGACGCTGCCGGCGGACCTGCAGATCGCGGGGAGAGGCGAGATCTCGCCCTCGCCAACCGGCGACTAGACGGGGAGAGAAGCGCTACCTGGCCGCTCATTGCGATGTGGCGGGTGTAGCCGAACCGGGCTTTAGTTTTTCCGCGTGGCCAAGGAGCGGCTCAAGAGCCCCAGGGCTCGCCTGTTCGTGGCCCTCGACCTGCCCGACGACGTGCGCGCCGGGATCGTCGACTGGCAGCGGACCGCCCTCGCCGACCCCGCCCTGCGCCCGGTCAAGCCGGAATCCCTCCACGTCACGCTCGTCTTCCTCGGCTACCAGGCGGAGAAGGAGGTGAGGAAGATCGCCAAGACGACCTTCGCGATCGACGATCCCGCGGCTCCCGCCGTGGAGATCGTCAGCGAGCCGCTCGGCGTGCCTCGCAACCGGCCGCGGCTGATAGCGCTCGATGCGCGCTCGGACGAGACGGTGGCCCTGCAGAAGCAGGTGGAGGAGAACCTGGTGGAGGAGAGCTATTACGAGCCCGAGAAGCGGCCCTTCTGGCCTCACCTGACCGTCGCGCGGGTGAAGCCGGAGGCGCCGGGCAGCCGCAAGCCCGCCCAGATCCGCATCCAGCCGCATCCGCTGCCCGAACACATGTTCCGGTTCTTCCGTCCGACCCGTCTGGTGCTCTTCAAGTCCCACCTGCGCCGCACGGGCGCGGAGTACGAGTCCCTGGCCGAGTTGGAGCTTCCGACCGCCAACGACGACTAAGAGCAGAGAGGTGACCCAATGGCAGATCAGAAGCCCAATCTGAGAGAAGCCGGCGAGAAGGACGCGAAAGCGCGCGATCAGGCGCTGCAGGCGGCGGTCAAGCAGATCGAGCAGAACTTCGGGCAGGGGGCCCTGATGAAGCTCGGGGACGTCGGTGCGCTGGACGTGGAGTCGATCTCCACCGGGGCGCTGCCCCTGGACATCGCCCTTGGCGTCGGCGGGGTGCCGCGGGGCCGGATCGTCGAGATCTTCGGCCCGGAGTCCTCCGGGAAGACGACGCTGATCTACCACATCGTCGCCGAGGCTCAGGCGCGCGGTGGGGTCTGCGCCTTCGTCGACACCGAGCACGCGATCGACCCCAACTA
>JBKPTM010000089.1:0-5435 GCA_046765935.1 Actinomycetota bacterium
AGTGAGGCCTCGCCGTGCAGGAAGTCGGCCTTGTTCCTGTTCCAGAGGAACTGGACGCCGTCCTCGAGCGTCTTTGAGACCTTGGCGCGGCGCTCCTGCAGGGCGTTCCAGTCGATTTTCGTGCCGGTAGCTTTGATGCCGAGGTCGGCCCCGTCGGCGCTCACCGCGTGGAAGATCTCGGCCGTGTGCAGCACCGTCTTGGCCGGGATGCAGGCGTAATTGAGGCAGCGGCCACCCGCCTTGTCGCGCTCCACGACGGCTGTCTTCTGCCCGAGCTGGGCTGCGCGAATGGCGGCGACGTAGCCTCCGGGGCCGCCTCCGATCACGATTACGTCGTACTCGGCCATCGGCTCGACTCTATAGAAGGGCCCTAGTCCGCTCCGGGCGGACTCGGCATCTGGATCCGCGCCATCGCCCGGATCATGAAATAGAACAGCGCCCCGGATCCGAGCAGCAGCAGCGTCGTTCCGACCGCCTGGAGCACGGATTTGACGACCACCAGGCCGAAGGCGCTGGCGAGCATCATCAGCAGGAGCAGGGTCTGGAAGCCGAGCACCGCCCAGTAGCGGGAGCGCCACATGCCGACCACCATCGCCCAGAAGACGATCGCGAAGGCGATCACGGGCGCGGGCCTGATGTCGCGCCCGCCCGCATCCACGCCCGCGACCGCGAGGACCGCCGAGACGGTGAAGATGCTCGCGAGGACCGCCGCGACGATCGCGCCCACCGTCACCGCTTTGGGCCGCTCACCCGCCTCGAGCGGCTCGAGCTTCGCGCGCGCCTCCGTGTTCCGCTCCTCGTAGCGGCGGGACATCCGCTCCTGGAAGGTCTCGGATGTCGCCCGATCGCCGTTGGCCTGCCCGGTCGTCGCCGGCGGCTCTGACTCGACCGGCTGGGGCGAGCGCTCGGCGGAGCGGCGCTTGCGCTTCTGCCGCTCGGCGCGCTTCCGGTCCCGGGCCCCGGTCACGTGCCGGATTCCTCCCTGGCGGCCGGATCGACGGCATCGAAGAGAGCGGCCGCGACGGCTCGTGGATCCTGCGCGTCGCGGATCGCGCGCACGACGCAGATGCGCCCGGCGCCCGCGTCCACCACCTGGTGCACGTTCTCGGTGTCGATCCCCCCGATCGCGAACCAGGGGAGGGACGCGATCTCGACCGCGGTTCGGATCAGCTCGAGCCCGGTAGCCGGGCGCCCTTCCTTCGTAGGCGTCTCCCAGATCGGCCCGACGCTGATGTAGTCGACGGGCTTGCTCGCCGCCTCCTCGATCTGCTCGCGCGAGTGGGTGGAGAGGCCGATGATCGCGTCCGGGCCCATGATCCGGCGGGCCTCAGTGGGGTCCATGTCGTCCTGGCCGACGTGCACGCCGTCGGCGCCCAGCTCGAGGGCGAGATGGGGGTCGTCGTTGACGATGAACAGGGCGCTGTAGGTGTTCGCCAGGCGCCGGAACGTCCTGCCGGAGCGCTCGATCACCCCTCGAGGCTGATCGCGGTCGCGGAGCTCGATCATCCCGCTGCCGACTCCCATGGCGGCGTTCAGCATCGCCTCGGGATCGCGGCCGTGCGGGAGGGCCTCGCAGACGAAATACAGCCTGGCCCACCGCAGCCGCTGGCGGCGCAGCTCGCCGACCGACTCGGGTGGAGCGAGGTTGGAGGTGTCCGTCACTTCGAGGCCCAGCCTAGATCAAGGCACCCACTACGATGGATACGTAACGGGAGCCCACCACCGGGCTGAGAGGGCGGCTGAAGCGCCGCCGACCGTCTGAACCTGATCCGGGTAATGCCGGCGCAGGGAGGTTGGAGCGCATCGGCCAACGTGAGACGGGTTGCTCCTTGCGGAGCACCCTCGCATTAAGCGGCGATGGCAAGCGAAACGAAAAGCGGATACGACGCGATCTTCGTCGGCGCCGGCGTGATCGGGCTCGCCTCTGCCTGGCGGACGGCCGAGCGCGGCGCCAGCGTGTGCGTGTTGGAGCGCGACCGACCCGCCGCCGGCGCCAGCGGCGTTGCCGCCGGCATGCTCGCCCCGGTCGGAGAGGCGTCATGGGGTGAGGAGCGACTGCTCGCGCTCAACTTCGCGTCCCTGCGCCGCTGGCCCGATTTCGCCGAGCAGCTGGAGGGTGAGGGGGGGCTGGAGACCGGCTTCTCCCGCTGCGGTGCGCTCCATGTCGCGCTGGATCGCGACGAGGCCGAGGAGCTGCGGCGGCGCTACGAGCTCCACCGCGGGCTCGGGCTGGAGTCGGAGTGGCTGCCGGGACGGGAGTGCCGCCGCCTCGAGCCGGGACTCGCGACGGCCGTGCGCGGTGGCGCGCATGCTCCGGGGGAGGCGAGCGTGGATCCGAGGAAGGTCGTGGCAGCCCTGCTGGCCGCGCTCGACCGCCGCGGCGCTGCGGTCCGGTCGGGCGCAGAGGTGATTGCAGCCGAGCGCCGGGGCGGCACCTGGAGGGTGGAGACCGCGAATGGCGATGCGGTCGAGGGCTCGAACCTCGTGCTCGCCGCCGGCTGCTGGTCGGGGCAGGCGCGGTGGCTGGCCGAAGCGGTTCCCCCGGTGCGGCCCGTGAAGGGAGAGATCCTGACGCTCCGCGGACAGGCGGACGAGCCGGTCTGCGAGCGGATCGTGGTCGGTGAACGCGTCTATCTCGTGCCCCGCGCCGATGGGCGCCTGATCGTCGGGGCGACCGTCGAGGAGCGAGGCTTCGACACCACGGTGACGGCGGGAGGTGTCCACGAGCTGCTCCGCGAGGCCTACCGGGTCATCCCCGAGATCGCCGAGCTCGAGCTGGCTGAGGCGGTGGCGGGGTTGCGGCCCGGGTCGCCGGACAACGCGCCCCTGATCGGGCGCGGGGACGTCGATGGCCTGCTGATCGCGGCTGGGCACTTCCGCAACGGAGTCCTGCAGGCGCCGGTGACGGCGGACTCGATCGCTGCCCTGATCGCGGGTGAGCCCACACCGGTCGACCTGGAGCCGTTCTCGCCGCAGCGGTTCGCGAGGGAATCCACGGAATCCGCGGTGGAGGTCGCATGAACGTCGAGCTGAACGGAGACGTCGTCGCTCTGCCCGATGGGGCCGCCGTCATGGAGGCGGTCGAGGCCTCGGGCGCGGATCAGAGTCAGCGTGGGGTGGCGGTCGCGATCGATGGCGAGGTCGTGCCCCGCAGCGAGTGGGAGCGAACGCCTCTGCGCGAGGGACAGAAGGTGGAGGTGCTGGCGGCGATCCAGGGAGGCGCCGAGGACGGCTTCGAACTCGGTGACCGCCGCTGGGGGTCTCGCCTGATCGTCGGGACCGGCGGCTTTCGCTCCCTGGAGCAGATGGAGCAGGCGTTGATCGCGTCGGGCACCGAGATCGTCACCGTGGCCCTCCGGCGGGTCGACCCGGAGGCGCAGGGATCCGTGCTCGAGGTGATCAGGCGCCTCGGCCTCTTCGCCCTGCCCAACACGGCCGGTTGCTACACGGCCCGGGATGCGGTCCGCACGGCCAAGCTCGCCCGCGAGGCCTTCGAGAGCGACTGGGTGAAGCTCGAGGTGATCGGCGACGACCGCACCCTCTTCCCCGACGCGATGCAGCTCGTCGAGGCGGCGGAGATCCTGGTCGACGACGGCTTCACGGTGCTGCCGTACTCGAACGACGATCCGATACTCGCCCGGCGCCTCGAGGAGGCGGGCTGCGCCGCCGTCATGCCGCTCGGCTCCCCGATCGGATCCGGGATGGGGATCCGCAACCCGTACAACATCCAGATCATCGCGGAGCACTCCGGAGTCCCGGTGGTCCTCGACGCCGGGATCGGCACGGCTTCGGACGCGGCGCTGGCGATGGAGCTCGGTTGCGACGCGGTACTGCTTGCGAGCTCGGTGTCCCGCGCCGAGGACCCGGCGGGAATGGCGACCGCGATGCGCGCGGCGGTCGAGGCGGGCTGGGCCGCACGCCAGGCCGGGCGCATCCCTCGGCGGCTGCACGCGGAGGCGTCGACTCCGCTCGAGGGCCGCCCGGAGCTCTCCTAGATCTGCGCTACTCGCGGCGGCTGCCGACCACCCGGTCGACCGCTTCGCCGATCGACCCGAAGACCCAGCCGACCCCGTGTGCGGCGCGACTCACCACGGAGTCGTTGAGGGGAGCTGACGCCCGGTCTGGGTCGGCGCCGAGCTCCACGGCACCCTCCCGGACAGCGTCCAGGTTCGATTCCAGGCGGCCGGCCCATTCCTCGCAGAAGCCCGCCATGTTCTGATCGGCGCGCGCGCGCGCGAGCTCGGCGAGATGGCGGAGCAGGGTGGTCACGTGCTCCATGTCGAGCACGGCCGAGCGGACGACCAAGCCAGTGTCGCCGCCGCGATCCATCACCGCCGTCCGCAGGTCGGCGATCCTGGCGCCCATTCCCTGCGCCGTCGGGCTTCCGTAGAGCCCGTAGCCGGCCGTGCGCGGGGCCAGCTCGGTCAGCAGTACTGAGGTCTCAGCCGCACCGTCTTTGAGGCGATCCCCCACAGCGGTGCCGTTGAGTGCTGCACCGACCCTCCGCCACCTAGTGATCAGCTGACGGCTGGCCGCGTAGAGCTCGCGGTAGGCGCGATGCTCGGCCGGGTGAAGTGTCTGATCGGTTGCCACGAGACTCGGATTCTGACCGTCCGCCGGGGTTCAGGAGTCCAGGCGCTTGCGGACTCGCTTCAGGTCTCCCACCAGAAGCGCCATCGCGTCATCCCGGTCCTCGGGATCGGCCCTGAGGATCGCGGAGGGATGCAGTGTGGGCACGGCCGTACGCCCGAGCCTCGACTCGAGAAACTCGCCATGGTCCTTCATCACGCGGGCCTTTGAGCCGATCACCGCCTTCACGGCCGTCGCCCCGAGGCAGACCAGGACCTCCGGGTCGACGACCTCCAGCTCGGCCTCCAGCCACGGGGCGCACGCCTTGATCTCCTCAGCCCTGGGCGTCTGGTGGATCCGCCGCTTGCCCTGGGGCTTCCACTTGAAGTGCTTGACAACGTTGGTGACGTACGCGTCGCCGCGCTCGATCTCCGCCTGCTCGAGCGCCTGGTCGAGCACGCGGCCGGCGGGGCCGACGAAGGGATGTCCCTCGATGTCCTCACGGTCGCCGGGCTGCTCGCCCACCAGCATCAGGCGGGCCCTCTTCAGCCCCTCGCCGAAGACGGTCTGGGTCCCGGTCTCGTGGAGCGGGCACGCGGTGCAGCCGGCGGCGGCCTCTCGCAGCGACTTCAGCGTCGGTCGCTCAGGGATCAGCGCCTCGGCGCCGCTGGTCTCCTCGCCGGTGAGGGGGAGCTGGCGCACAACCGGGTCCTACCCATCGTTCAATCCTGGCAGTCGGCCGCGGCGTGTGCGAACATACGTTCGGTCAGCCTACAGAGAGTTGCAAGACTGGGAGAGCGATGCGCTGGGATTCACAGAGAGTCGATCGGGAGCAGGGGAGGAGCCTTCCCGGGCTGGATGTAGAG
>JBKPTM010000090.1:0-3041 GCA_046765935.1 Actinomycetota bacterium
GTCCACGGGCCCGCCGTTGTAGTCGGTCGACATGGACTCGGTGCTGTCGGCGTGGCCGACCCAGACGCACGCGGTGAAGTGGTCGGTGCCGCCGCAGAACCAGGCGTCACCGTTGTTCTCCGTGGTGCCCGTCTTACCCCAGGCGTTGTTGCCGGCGGCCTGGGCCAGGACGCCGGTGCCGCCCAGGACGTTCGCGTGGAGGATGCTCTTCATCTCCGAGGTGACGCTCGAGGAGAGGACGCGGATCTTCCTCGGCTTGTCCTCGGCGATCGTGTCGCCGCCCGGATCGGTGACCTTCTCGATGGCGACGGGGCTGAGCTGGTCGGGTCGGTTGTTCGGCCCCGGGCTGGCGTCCAGGTTGCCGCCCACGCGCTCGCCGCCGGAGGAGATGGTCTCGTAGGCGTGCGCCATCTCGAGCGGGCTGACGCCCGGGTCGATCGCGCCGAGAATCATCGACGGGTTCGTCGAGAACTTCGTCTGAAGCCCCATCTGGTGCGCCGTGTGGGCGATCCGCTTGGTGCCACCGCGGACGGCGGGGCTCCCGCCGCACCCCTCGACGCAGCGATCCGTCCGGCCCAGACCCAACTCGGCGTACACGGAGTTGTCCGAGTGCAGCGTTGCGTCATAGAGGGTGGAGCTGCCGAAGTACTCGTCGCTGTAGTTGTGGACGTCGAAGTACTCGTGCTTCGAGTGCGGGACCTTGAAGATCTTCTCGTTGGAGGCGTAGCTGGTGCTGGGCGAGATCCCCTGGCTGAGCGCGGTCGCGAGCGTGAACGGCTTGAAGGCCGAGCCGGGCTGGCGGTGCCCGTTGGTGGCCAGGTTGAAGGGGTGGTTCTCGTAGTCGTTGCCGCCGACCATGGCCTTGACGCCCCCGGTCTCGTTGTCCAGCACCACGACGGAGGCGGTGGGGGCGACGCCCGAAAGGGTGCTCTCCGCGATCGACTGCGCCGTGTCCTGCATCTTCATGTCGAGCGTCGTGTGGACCGTCAGGCCGCCGCCGAACGCCCGGCCGGGGCCGTAGAGATCGACGACCTGCTGGCGGAGCCAGGAGGTGAAGTAGGGCGCCTCGGAATCGATGCTCGGCTTGGCGATCTCGGAGGCGGCGGGGAGCTGGGTCTTGATGCCGTCGTCGTACTCGGCCTGATCGATGTCTCCCTCGTCGAGCATCTTCTGAAGGACCAGGATGCGGCGGTCCATGGCCGCCTGTGGATTGTTCCGCGGCGAGAAGGCCGACGGTGAGGTGATGATCCCGGCGAGCATCGCGGACTCGGGCGGGGTCAGGTCCTTGGCGCACATCTCGTGTCCGGGGTGGCCGCACCCGGGGTGCGCCCAGCCGAAGTAGGTGCGGGCGGCGGCCTCGATGCCGTATGCGCCCTCGCCGAAGTAGATGGTGTTGAGGTACTCCGTGAGGATCTTGTCCTTGTCCCAGTGGCGCTCGATCTGGTACGCGAGTGCGGCCTCGCGGAACTTCTCGAAGACGGTCCGGCTGTTCTGCGCCTCGAGGGCGTTCTTGACGAACTGCTCGGTGATCGTCGAACCACCCTGGGTGGACCCGCCGGGGATCAGGTTCTCGATTCCGGCTCGGATCAGGCCCTGCGTGTCCACGCCGTTGTGCTCGTAGAAGCGGCGGTCCTCGATGGCGACCGCGGCCTCCTTCATATACGGGGAGATGTCGGCGGAATCGCTGAGGATGCGGTCGTTGTTGTTGAGCAGGGTCCCGATCTTGTTGCCTTGGTCGTCGACGACCTCCGAGTTCTTGGCCTCAGCGAACTCCTTCTTGTTCTCGAGCTGAGGCAGGTCCTGGGTGATCGCCATCATCATCCCGAAGAAGAACGCGACGAGGCCCAGGCTTCCCAGGCCGACCACCAGCACGGCGAGGCGCAGCTTCTTGATGCGGCCCGGCTTGGGCTTCCGCGGGCGCCGGGCGCTGATCCGGCGCGGGAGCCGGGGGGGAGGGGGCTTGCCGCCGCCGGCGGGACGGGGCTGGGGAATCCGGGCGGGAACCCGCTCGCGCAGCGCCTGAACGCGGTCGCGGCTCTCGGCGATTCGCTCGCCGCCGACGCGGCGGAGGCCCTGCAGGCCGTGCTCGAAGGCGTTCCGGAGGGCCGAGCCGGACCGAGCCACGCGGCTCTTCTGGGGCTGCGTGGCGAGCACGGACTCGAAGTCGACGTCCTCGTCCTCCGGCTGATCGGCTTCCTCGAGGCGGGCTCTCTCCTCGTCGAAGTCGAGGATCGGGCTCGGGCGGCGGGAAGCGCGCCGGCGAGCTTCCTTGGCGAAGTTGCGCGCCTCGCCCGGGGTGGGCGGGCCGGCCGGACCGTCGTCGCGCCTGCGAAGCGGTGAGAGGCTGCCGGGCTCGAAGACGTCGTCCCCGATGCTCAGCCAGTCGTCCTCGCGAGCCTGGCCGGGAGCTCGCGGGGGCTCGGGCCGCTGGGGCTCACGGCGTGGCCGCCGGGCGGGCGGCGCTTCCGGAGCCTCGTCCTCCTCCTCGTCATAGAGCAGCTCGCCGCGCCGCTCGAGCAGCTCCTTGGCTCGCTCCGCGTAGCTGCGCGAGCCGTTGCCGGACCCGTTGCCGTTCCCGCCGTTGCGCGGTGCGCCGTTGCGCGCACCGTTCGAGCCGTTGCCGCTGCGGAAGCGGCGACCCCGCTCAGGGGCCTCGTCGGTGGGCTCGGGGTCCCGCGGTTCAGTCCGCGAGACTGATCGGCCCCGGTCTACGTCGAAGTCGAAATCGAAGTCGTCTGTCATGTTGCGATGGGCAACCGCCCAGCTGTCGCCCGCGCCGGATCCAGATTGCGCCTGGACGTGACTCTAGGGACACCGGATGACGGGGGGTTGATGCACCCACGGAGCAGCCGCGCCCGGCCAGGCGGAAGCGGGGAGTCTAGCATTGGCCCCGTGACCGAATTCGGGGTTCCGACGGGCCGTTTAGCGTCTATTGAGACGCATGTCTGACCTCGAAATCCTGATGCGGGGAGCCGAGGAGGCTCTGCCGGACGGCCAGCTCGCCAAGCAGCTCGAGAAGGGCGAGCCGCTAACCGTCAAGC
>JBKPTM010000091.1:0-4030 GCA_046765935.1 Actinomycetota bacterium
CCCCGGAGGACGGCACCTTGGGCAGGTACTCGTCACCGGCCGGCGCTGCGAGCGCCGGCGATGCGAGGGCGAGCGAAAGCGTCGCCGCCGCACACAACCCTGCGATCTGTCTGCGGACGATCATGCGATTCGTGAGCAGGCGAAGATACTTACTTCCTCGGAGAGTAGTAGTCGGAATCCTTTTGAGCTCAACGGTCAGAGAACACGCGGGTGGGGGACTGGTTGCGGCCGCCGTGATCGGCGGCGCGCTGGCGCAGGGGCTTTTCGACCCGACCGGCTACGCGGCCGCGTCGATCGTCATCTGGGCGGCCGTGATCGCCGGTCTGGTCAGTCGTGCGCTGCCCGTCGGGCGCATCGGGTGGATCGCCGCCGCCGCGGGGCTCTGTCTGGCGGGGACGGCCGTCCTCGCAGCCGCATCCGTCACCTGGGCCAGCGACCAGGGCCGCGCGTTCGAGGAGGCGGTGAGGACGTCCTTCTACCTGGGGCTGTTCGCGCTCGCGGTCTGCACCGCCGGCCGGCTGGCGCGGGTCCAGTGGCTGGGCGGGCTGACGGCGGGTCTGGGCGTTGTGACGGTGATCGCACTGTTCGCCTACCTGCAGCCTGGAATCCTGGACAGCGGCCATACCGACATTCCGAACGCCGCCGGACGGCTCGCCTATCCGGTCGGATACTGGAACGCCGCCGGGGCGCTCTTCGCGATAACGGCCGTCCTGCTCGCTCACGCGGCGTCGAGCGCTTCCTCCCGTCGGCTGCGGGCCGCTTCGACCGCCGTCATCCCGCTCACCGTGCTCGGCATCTGGCTCGCCAGCTCTCGAGGAGCCGGCATCGCCCTGGCCGTGGGCCTCCTGGTCCTGGTCATCGCCTGCGACGAGCGCGCCCGCAGTTTGGTGCCGATCGCGATCGGGCTCGCGGGCGGCGCCGTGCTCGTGCTAGTCGCGGCGTCGATGGACGCTCTGACGAACGGGAGCGCTGACTCAGCGATGCGTGCGGACGGGGATTGGATGTCGGTGCTCGCCGTTGCGGTCGTGGCGCTCACCGCCGGCGTCGCGTGGCGCGCTGCCGGATGGGTCCCGAGGATCAGGGTCACCAGGGGCGTCGCGATCGCCGTCGCGTCACTTGCCGTCGCGGGGCTGATCGCCGGCGTCGTTGCCGCGGATCCGGTGAAGCGCTTCCAGGAGTTCGAGAAGGCGCCCCCCGCTCGCGGTGGCGTACCGGTGGGCGCGGCGGAGCTGAGCTCCAACGGACGCTGGCAGTTCTGGGGGGAGGCGATCGACGCTCTCGAGGCCGACCCCGTTGGGGGCGTCGGCGCCGGCGGCTTCGAGGACTGGTGGGCGCGCCACGCGACCGCCCCTCTCTTCGTCCGCAACCCGCATTCGCTGCCGCTGCAGCAGGCCGCCGAGCTCGGCGTCCCGGGCGCTCTCCTCTTCCTCGGGTTCCTCGCGGTGCTCGGCGTCGCCGCCGTTCGGAGGCTCCGGGTGGGGCTCGCGGGCGACGTCGGGGTCCTGCTGGCGGTGGCGCTCACCGGCGCGATCGGAGCTGCGGTCGACTGGACCTGGGAGATCCCCGCCGTCTTCGGCCCGGTGCTGATCTGTGCGGCGCTCCTGCTTGCCTCGGCCCCCTCGCGTCCGCTGGCACGAGACGGATACTGGCTCGGGATCGGCACCGTGGCGGCAGCGTGGGTCGCGATGGTGGGCGGAGCGCTCGTCGTCTTGAGCGAGGTCGAGCTTCAGCGCAGCAGGGACGCGGCCGCAGCCGGCCAGCTCTCCGCGGGAATCCAACGGGCGGATCAGGCCCGGACGATCACGCCCTGGTCAGCCGAGTCCTACGTCCAGCTTGCCCTCCTGGAAGGCGATCAGGGGAATTACGAACGGGCCCTCGCCTATCTCAGACAGGCCGAGAGCAGGGACTCCGAGGACTGGCGACTCCCCTTGATTGAAGCTAGCCTCCAGTCCCGCCGAGGGGACCAGGAGGCGGTCAAAGCCGCACTCGACCGGTCCCAAGCCTTGAGCCCCCGATTCGGCTCTCTGCGACCCACTCAGGGATGAGTCAAGAGAGGAGCACAACAGAGACGAGGCGCGCTGAGTCCGCACAGGGCGCCGGTCCAGACTCGATTGACTCGAAGGCGGTCGGACACGCCCTCGAGGAGGCGGCCGGGACCCACGGGGGGATTCGTTGGTGGCGAGACGCCAGCCGCCGACGTCTGCTCGCCCTGGCGGACTGCTGCGCGGCGGGTCTCGCGGTAGCGCTGGTTCTCCCGGCCGAGCGGGCCATCTGGACGCTCGCGTTCCTGCCGGTCTGGATCCTCGTTGCGAAGCTCGCCGGGCTCTACGACGCCGACCATCGCGCCATGCGGCACCTGACGGTGGATGAGGCCCCCGCGATCCTCGCCTGGAGCGTCGTGAGCGCAGCCCTGGTGGCGCTGGTCGTCCAGCTCACACCCGCGGATCCTCCGGACCTCGAAGAGCTGGCCGTCATCGCCCTGGTGGCGGCCGCCGCCGATCTGCTGCTTCGCGCCGCGGCTCGCATGCTGTGGCGCGCCAGCACGCCGCGAGAGCGGGTCATGATCGTCGGCAAGGGGCGGTTGGCTCACGCGATGCGGCGAAAGCTGGCGCTGTTCAGCGATCTGCACGTGGAAGCGGTTGAGCCGAGCGACTACGCGCGTGGGATCGACAGAGTGGTCCTGGCGCATGAGCGAATCGATGCGCGCGAGATCGCCGCGATCGCGGACCTCTGTCACCGGTATGAGGCGAAGCTCAGCCTCGTGTCGCCGCTCCGGGGACAGGCGACGCCGCACCAGATCTCCCGGCTCGCCGAGCTGCCGGTCTTCGAGTACGTCACCTCCGACGTCTCGCGCTCGACGATGATGCTGAAGCGTGCCCTCGACCTCATCGTGGGCATTCCGCTGGCCGTGCTGACGGCGCCGCTGTTCCCGGTGATCGCGCTCGCGATCTGGCTGGAGGACCGCGGCCCGGCACTCTTCGTCCAGACGCGCGCGGGCCTGAACGGAGCCCCCTTCCGGCTCTTCAAGTTCCGGACGATGTACGTCGGAGCCCACCGCTCGGTCGAGCCGCTGCTGGACGAGCTCCCAGAGCCGATGTTCAAGTTTCGCCGCGATCCCCGCGTTACGCGCGTCGGCAGGGTCCTGCGCCGGCTGAGCCTGGACGAGCTGCCCCAGATCTGGAACCTCCTGCGGGGGGACATGAGCCTGGTCGGGCCGAGGCCGGAGCAGCTCGACCTCGTCGAGCGCTACAGCCCCGAGCACCGGTTCAGGCTCGACGTCAAGCCCGGACTGACCGGTCCCATGCAGATCCACGGGCGCGGCGAGCTGACCTTCGAGGAACGGCTGGCGGTCGAGCTCGACTACGTCGAGAACATCTCGATCGGCCGCGATCTGCGGATCCTCGCCCTCACCCCGGTCAGCATTGTCCGCGGCACCGGCGCCTTCTGAGCTCTCCGTCCGCAACCGTGATCGTGCCGACGGTGACCCCGTCGCTTGCGGTCGGCATGCTCGGCTCGCTGCGGCGGGCGGGCAAGGGCTTCGAGACGATCGTGATCGACAACGGCACCGGCGCGCCGGAGCTCGAGTCGGCGGCGGACGAGCTCGACGATGCCTGGGTGCTGCGGCTCGATCAGAACCTGGGCTACGCCCGCGCGGTGAACCAGGCTGCCCGGCGCGCGCAGGGAGAGGCCCTGGTGCTGCTCAACGACGACAGCGAGGTCGACGAGGGCTACGTGGAGCGCCTCGCGGCGGCGCTCGATCCCGTCTCCGGCGTGGTGATGGCAGCCGGCGTGATGCGGGATGTCGGCGCGCCGGACCTGATCGAGACGGCCGGCATCGAGCTCGATCGGACGCTGCTCGCCTACGACTACCTGAACGGCGAACCGCTCGAGGTCCTCGAAGGTCCGGTGCCCGACCCGGTTGGGCCATCGGGGGCGGCCGCAGCCGTCGATCGCGAGGTCTTCCTCTCGATCGGTGGCTTCGACGAGCGGATCTTCGCCTACCTCGAGGACGTGGACCTCGTGCTGAGAC
>JBKPTM010000092.1:0-5334 GCA_046765935.1 Actinomycetota bacterium
ACCGAGTACCCGCGCCGCTCCGCGTAGCGGGTGAGCATCTTGTAGAGGTCGCCCGCGAAGAGGGCCGCCTCATCCCCGCCAGTCCCGGCCCGAATCTCGACGATCACGTTCTTCTCGTCGTTGGGGTCCCGCTCCACCATCGCGAGGCGGATCTGCTCGGCGAGCTCCTCGAGGCGCCCCGGCGCATCGGCGAGCACCCTCTTGAGCTCGGGGTCGTCGCCGTCCTCGGCCAGCAGCTCACGGGCACCTTCGAGATCGTCCTTGAGGGTCAGCCACTCCCGAGCCAGCGCGTGGGCAGGCTGCAGGTCGCGGTATTCGCGCCCGACCTCGGCGTAGCGCTCCCGATCCGCGATCACCTCGGGGTCCGACATCTGCCGCTCGAGCTCGGCGAAGCGGTCCTGAATCTGGCCGACCAGGTCATCGATCATGCTCCCGATTGTCGCGCACGAAGCCGACCCAGCCACGACTCTTCATCGCACCCACCCGCGCGGCAGGCCCGGACGCAATCTGCACGCGCGCCTGCTCCGCCACCGCCCGGCTCTGCTCAGCGCCGGATACGTGGGGGCGCTATTCGCCGTAGTCGGCCCCGGCGTTCTCGCGGGGCTCTCCGACGATGACCCGGCCGGGATCACCACATATTCGATCCTGGGCGCCAAGTACGGCTACGAGCTCCTCTGGGTGCTCGCGGTCTCCACGGCGGCGCTGATCGTCTTTCACCTGCTGGGCGCGCGGATGGGCGTGGTCACGCGGCGAGGGCTGCTGACGCTGCTTCGCGAGCACCGGGGGCTCCGCGACGCCCGAATCGTGCTGGGCGCGCTGGTGATCGCGAACCTCGGGACGATGTGCGCCGAGTTCGCGGGCGTCGCGGCGAGCCTCGAACTGCTCGCGGGCATCAGCCGCTACGCGACCGTGCCGCTGGCCGGCATCGGCGTGTCAGTGCTCGTTCTGCGGGGGTCGTTCCACCGCGTCGAGCACATCCTGCTCGCGTTGAGCGCGGTCTTCGTCACCTACATCGCGTCCGGCTTCCTGGCGCACCCCGATTGGAGCGAAGCGGCGAAGGGGCTAGTGGTCCCCCACCTCCCCCTGACCCGGGACGCGGTGCTGGTGGCGGTGGCGACGATCGGCGCGACGCTCGCTCCCTGGGGTCTCGTCTTCATCCAGTCGTACGCCGCCGACAAGCGCCTGCTCCTCAAGGACCTCCGCTACGAGAACGTCGACGTGGTCGTTGGGGCGCTGCTCACCGGCGTGATCGGGCTCTTCATCGTGGTCGCGTGCGCCGCCACGCTCCACGTGAAGGGAATCGAGGTCGACGACGCGCGCGACGCGGCTCAGGCCCTCGAGCCGCTCGCCGGCGGCTCGGCGTCCACCCTGTTCGGGGTGGGATTTCTCGGCGCGGCGCTGCTGGCGGCCGCGGTCGTCCCGCTCTCGACCGCCTACTCGGTGGCCGAGACCGCTGGCAAGCCGGCCGACCTCGACGATTCCTTCGCCGAGGCGCCGCTCTTCTACCTGAGCTTCGGGGCCGTGGTCCTGATCGCGGCCGTGGTCGTCCTGATCCCGGGCGCCCCACTGATCCAGATCCTCTTCCTCTCCCAGGCTCTCAACGCGGTCCTCCTCCTGGTCATGCTCCCGTTCATGCGGCGGCTTGCCTCGGACCGCGACGTCATGGGGGCGGAGGCGCTGGGTGCCCGCGGCCGCGCGATCACAGCGATCGCCCTGGCCCTGATCGCGGTCTCGGTGGCGGCGCTCGGCGTGCTGACGATCCTGGGCTGAGTGACTCAGCTGGTGCCGCTGGTCAGAAACGCCGCGAACTAGGCGACGATCTCGATCGCCTGCCCGCGCTTCGCCTCGTAGGGATCCTCGACGGCGAGCACGGCCTGCAGCGAGCGGATCGCGACCTCGAGCTGGTCATCGTCGGGCTCGCGCGTCGTCAGGTTCTGCAGCATCAGCCCGGGCCACATCAGCGCCCGCACCCACCGCTTGTTGCGGTGCTTGCCGGCCCACTTGATGACTTCATAGGAGAGCCCTGCGATCAGGGGGATCCCCAGGATCCGGGACGCGACGAGCCAGTACCAGGCGGGAAGCCCGATCGGGGCGAAGACGAAGATCGCCAGGACCATCACGATCAGCAGGAAGCTGGTCCCGCAGCGCGGGTGGAGGCGGGAGTAGCCGCGCGCGTTGGCCGGCACCAGCTCGTCGCCTGCCTCGAAGCAGGAGATCGTCTTGTGCTCCGCGCCGTGGTACTGGAAGACCCGGCGCAGGTCGGACAGGCGGCTGATCAGCGCCAGGTAGCCGATGAAGATCGCGGTGCGCAGCACCCCCTCCACGAGCCAGAAGAGGAGCGCCGAGCCGAGCCAGTCCTTGATCAGGCTGGTGGCGCCAACGGGGATGACGAAGAAGAGCCCGACAGCGAGCAGCAGCGAGAAGAAGATCGTCACGCCCCAGGTGAAGCCGCCGATCTCCTCCTCCTCTTCGCCCTCGGCGAGCTGCTTGTTCGCTGAGATCCCGAGCGCCTTGAACCCGATCCGCAGCGACTCGGCGAGCGCGACGACGCCCCGGATCACCGGCAGGCGCCAGACCCGGCTCCGCTTAGCCCACGAGACGATCGGCTCGGTGGTCACGTCGATGCGCCCTTCGGGGGTCCGGCAGGCGACCGCCCACACCGAGACGCCGCGCATCATCACGCCCTCGAGCACCGCCTGGCCGCCGACGGGCGCGTCGCCGACCGCTACCGGCTTGCCATCGGGCATCCGCTCGGATTGCGCACGCGGGTGCGCCGGATCGGCTCCGTTCTGCTGGATGGCGCGAGGGGCGCCGTCGCCCCAGGCGCCGTTCGCCCCTCCCGCCTCCATCTGGAGCGCCTACTCCCCTCGCTGACGCTTCGCCGCACGGCGGCGGAACCGCTCGACGCGGCCGCCGGTGTCAACCAGCTTCTGCTTGCCCGTATAGAAGGGGTGGCACTGCGAGCAGATCTCCACGTGAAGCTCGGGCTTCGTGGAGCGCGTATAGAAGTCGTTCCCGCACGAGCAGTGGACGTGCGAGAGGACGTACTCGGGATGTATTTCGGTCTTCATCTCGTTCAAGTCTAGCCGCGGGTTCCAACACGGCCGCCGCCCGCAAGCTGCGATCCGCAGTGAGACGGACGTCACGTTGACATACAGCTTGTAGGTCAGATATACATACAGCCTGTATGCGAACTTCTGACCCAGGAGGGGCCCGATGACGACTGCGACCGACTCGACTACCGCGATCCGGATGCTGGCGGAGCGCTACGGGGAGGCCTGGAACCGCCAGGACCTCGACTCGATCATGGACCTGCACACCGACGACTCCGTCTTCCAGGCTCATGCCGCCGGCACTCCCCCGGCCGCGGGCAAGGAGGCCGTCCGCGAGGCCTTCGCCGGATACATCGCGCTGCTGCCGGACATCAACTTCGCGGAGCGCGCCCTGCACGTCGGCGAGGACCACTGGGTGCTCGAGTCAACGATGACCGGCACGGCCGCTGGGTCGATCGAGGTCGAGGGCGAGGCGCTCGGGAACCAGGGGGCCCGCATCGAGGTCGACTGCGTCGACGTGATCGAGGTCCGCGACGGCCGCGTCGCCAGCAAGCAGACCTACATCGACTCGCTCGTCATGCAGCGCCAGCTCGGGGGCGAGTGATGGACGCCCGCGCCGGCGGTAACGGAGGAACGGCTTCGCCATCAACGGCGGCCACAAAAACCGCCGCCGGATCTACCCACGCCGCCGCTGACGCGGCGGCGTGGGTTGCGATGTTCGCGGAGGGCTGGGCGAACCCCGTCGACGCCGACTCCTTCTGCGATCACTTCGACCCCTGGTTCGACCCGGAGGTGCGGATGATCCAGCCGTCCCTCCACCCCACCGTCGGACGCAGCGCCTTCCGTGAGCAGTTCGCCCGTCCCCTCTTCGAGCTGGTCCCTGACCTACATGGCACGGTCGAGGGCTGGGCGGCCTCCGGCGACTCCGTCTACATCGAGCTGCGGCTCGAGGGAACGGTCGGCAGGCGCCCCTTCACGATGAGCACCTGCGACCGGATCAAGCTCCGGGAGGGAAAGGCGGTCGAGCGGGTCGCTTATCTCGACCCGGCGCCCTTGCTGAAGGCGGTCGCCGCCAGTCCGCGAGCTTGGCCCGGCTTCATCCGATCCCAGGTGCGCAACTTCAGGAGGCCGGCATGAGCGATGTGGAGCTTTCCCAGGGCCCGATCAGCTACCGCGAGTCCGGCGACGGCCCGCCGATCGTCTTCGCCCATGGCCTGCTGGTCGATGGCCGGCTGTGGCGCAAGGTGACGCCGCTCCTGGAGGATCGCTTCCGATGCATCGTCCCGGACCTGCCGCTCGGGTCCCACACCAGGCCGATGGCTGCCGGCGCCGACCTCTCTCCCCCGGGCCTGGCACGGATCGTCGCCGACTTCCTCGAGGCGCTCGACCTCGAGGACGTGGTCCTGGTCGGCAACGACACAGGAGGGGCGATCTCGCAGATCACGGCCGCCAACCACCCGGAGCGGATCGGGCGCCTGGTCCTGACCAACTGCGACGCCTTCGAGAACTTCTTGCCGCCGGCCTTCCGCCCGATGCAGTGGGCAGCCCGGGTGCCCCCCGTGCTGAACGGGCTGCTGCAGGGCATGCGGTTCGCGCCGATGCGGCGGCTGCCGAACGCCTTCGGCTGGTTGATCAAGCGCGACTTCGACGGAGCGCCGACGCGCGAGTGGGTCGAGCCCTTCCTCACCAATCGGGCGATCCGCCGCGACACGGTCAAGGTCCTGCGCGGTATCGACCCGCGCTACACCCTCGAGGCCGCCGAGAAGCTCCGCGACTTCGACCGCCCCGCGATGCTGGCCTGGGCCGTCGAGGACCGCTTCTTCAAGATCTCCTTCGCCGAACGGCTCGCCGAGACCATCCGGGGCGCGACCCTGGAGCGGATCGAGGACTCCTACACGTTCGTCTCGGAGGACCAGCCCGAGCGGCTCGCCGAGCTGATCGCCCGCTTTGCCCGAGAGCCCGCATCGGTCGCGTAAGGCCCTGGCCGCGGCCGGGAGCGCCGCCTTCCTGGTCGTGGCACCCGGCGTGGTCGCCGGCCTGATTCCGTGGCTGCTCACCGGGTGGGAGATGGAGGACGCGCCCACCGCGCTCCGCATCGCAGGGGCCGCGCTGATCCTCCTCGGGGTCGGCTTTCTGCTGCACGCCTTCGCCCGCTTCGTGCTCGAGGGGCTCGGGACGCCGGCCCCGGTGGCTCCGACCGAGCGCCTGGTCGTCGGCGGCGTCTATCGCTACGTTCGCAATCCGATGTATCTCGCCGTCGGGGCGACGATCGTCGGCCAGG
>JBKPTM010000093.1:0-2225 GCA_046765935.1 Actinomycetota bacterium
GCTCGTGATGATCGATCAGGAGGGCGGCGGCGTGAAGCGGCTGCCGCAAGGTCCACCCAACGCGTCGCCCGCCCAACTCGGCAAGAGCGGGGACGAGGGCCAGTCACACGACCAGGGGATGGCGACCGGTACCTACCTGAGGGGCCTCGGCATCAACGTGGACCTGGCGCCGGTACTCGACGTCTCCCATCCGAACACCGCCGACACGATCAAGAGCCGCACCTTCGGGTCCGATCCGGCGGTCGTCACCAACGTTGGCGTCGCGTTCGCCCAGGGCCTCCAGGACGGCGGGGTGGTGGCCACGCCGAAGCACTTCCCGGGGCTCGGTCGCGCGACGGTGAACCCGGACGACAACCCGGTGACGATCGCGGCGACCAGCCAGCAGCTGCAGAACGACCTCGAGCCCTTCAAGGGCGCGATCGAGGCCGGCGCCAAGATGGTGATGGTCTCGACCGCGAGCTATCCGACCCTCGGGTCGGAGAAGCAGGCGGCGCTCTCGGCGGGGATCGTCAGCGGGCTGTTGCGCAACCAGCTCGGCTTCGATGGCGTGGTGATCACGGACGACCTCGATGCGCCCGCGATCACCGACACGACCTCACCGGTGGTGGCGGCCTCCAGCGCCATCAAGGCCGGCGACGACCTCCTGCTCTACGGGAGGAGCGCGGCCGCCTCGGACAGGGCGTTCCGCTCCCTGGTCAGCCAGGTGAAGAGCGGTGAGCTCAACCGCTCGCTCTTCCGGGACACCTACGACCGAATCACCTCGCTGAAGGCCAGCCCCACGGGGTAGGGTGCCGCGCGAGTTTCCTGCCACTCTCGACGGGAGGGAGACCTATGAACGAGTCCTTTGCGCCCGACGACACGCGCGACGCCCTGCGCAAGATGGGCGGGCTCTTGCTTGGCCTTGCCGCGTTGATGATCTACATCCGCAAGGGCCCCTTCCTGGCGGGCAACCCGAGCCAGTGGGCGTCATTCCCGATCTTCCTCGTACTCGCGATCCCGGCCGTGTACCTGTACGGGAGCATCCTGAGCAGGTGGCAGACCGGCGAGCTGCGTCCCTGGCAGGCGGTGCACAACGTCTTCGGCCTGATCTTCGTGCCCCTGGCGCTGGGGCAGTTCGTCGATGTGATCGGTGGGACCCCGACCGCCTCGCTCAACATCTTCTGGACGACCGCCCTCACCGCCGGGCTCGCCTTCTACGCGGGGGCGCGAGCCGGGGTGCGGGTCCAGTTCCTGCTCGGCTCGATCGCCGTGATCGTCTCGTGGACGGCGCTCTGGAACAAGATCCTCTCCGACGGCATCGGCGCCCACTGGGGCATCTACCGAGGCCTGCTGGGCATCGTCGCGATCGGCCTGCTGGCCGGTGCGCTCTATCTCTGGCGCAACAACCCCGGCGGCGACGACATCGCCGCGAGTGCGACAGCACCTTCGGGCGATCTCGGTCTCTGGAAGGCGTCCGAGCTCGTCACCGGGGCCGGCATCGCCGCGGTCATCGCCTGCTCGCTGGGGATCACGGCGATCGGGAATCTCAACCCGCTCGGCGGAAGCACCCCGCCCATCGAGACCAGCACCTTCTGGGACATCCTGCTGCTGCTCGTCTCGCTGGGGCTGGTGGCGATCGGCTCGCAGATCGGGACGCGCGGCCCGGTCTACGTCGGTGGGATCGGTCTCGCGCTGTTCCTGGTGATCGTGGGGCTCGACCTGAACGAGGGCCTTGACGCGAATCCGTTCAAGTTCGGCGGCTGGCCGTGGGTGCTGCTCATCCTCGGGCTGATAGCCATCGGGCTCAGCTTCACGAAGGAGGCGAGCCTCGGCGCCCAGCCGCGGCGCTTCATCGAGAACCTGCGCCGAACCAGGGGCTAGACACGGACTCGGCCGAGCTCGCTCGCCGCTTCCTGGCCGCCCTCAGCGTCGGCGACCGGGCGGCGGTGGGCGAGCTCGTGCACCCCGAGGTCGAGATCCGCACCGAGCGCACCGTCCACCGCGGCCGCGTCGCCGCGATGGAGTGGGCTGGCAAAGTCTTCGATCACCTGGTCCGCCGCTACGTCCCGGTCGAGATCGAGGAGACGCCCTCGGGGGTTCTCGTCCACGCCGAGCTGCAGTACGTCTGGCGCGAGAGCGGGGAGCTCGGCGACAGCTCGCGGGTCGCGATCGAGCTCGGCATCCGTGACGACCTGATCTCGTCGTGGTACCTGCTCGACGAGCCGCAGGACGTCCGGGAGTAGGTC
>JBKPTM010000094.1:0-5565 GCA_046765935.1 Actinomycetota bacterium
AGGTGGTACGTCTCGCCGTCGGAGGCCGTGTAGGCGACTCGGACCGCCTGCGCCTTGATGGTGATCCCCCTCTCGCGCTCGAGCTCCATCGAGTCGAGCATCTGCGGCACGTGCGTCCGGGCGTCGACCGCCCCGGTGAGCTCGAGGATGCGGTCGGCGAGCGTCGACTTGCCATGGTCGATGTGGGCGATGATCGAGAAGTTCCGGATCCGGTCCATGTGCGGAGTCGAAGGGTAGAGTCGCCGCGTGGTCGACTGGGGCCTTGGCAATTACGAGCGCATCGCCCTGCAGCTTCTGCCCGCCGCAGAGGCGGTCATCGAAACGGCGGCGCCCGTTCGGGGCGAGACGCTGGTGGACGTCGGCTGCGGGTCCGGCAACGCCGCGCTGCTGGCAGCCGAGCGCGGGGCCACCGTGATCGGAGTCGATCCCTCGCGGCGGCTCCTCGAGGTGGCGTCCGCCGCCGCGGAGGAACGCGATCTCGACGCCGAGTTCGTGCTCGGCGAGGCGGCCTCGATGCCGATCTCCGGCGCGGAGGCGGATGTGGTCGTCTCGGTCTTCGGGGCGATCTTCGCCGAGGATCCGGCCGCTGCCGCCGCCGAGATCGCGAGGGTGACCAAGGCAAGCGGCCGGGTGGTGCTGGCCGCCTGGGTCCCCGGAGGCCCGATCTCGGATGCGGTTCGCCTCGCCCGCCAGACCATGGCCGAGATCCTCGATCAACCCCCCGCGTCTCCGCCGTTTCCGTGGCACGAGCTCGACTCGCTGTCCGGGCTGTTCGAACCGCATGGCTTCTCGGCATCGCTGACCGAGCACTCGATTCCCTTCCACGCTCCTTCGGTCGACGAGTTCATGCGGATCGAGGGTGAGAACCACCCGATCGCGATCGCGGCGCGGCCCGTGCTCGAGAAGGCCGGGCGGGCGGAGGAAATCCGGGTCGGGATGCGCCGGATCTACGAGGAGGCCAATGAGGACCCGGACGCGTTCCAGCTGACGAGCGAGTACGTGGTCGCCGAGCTCAGGCGGTAGCCGGCGAGGAGATCCCGTAGCGGGCGACGATGCGGTCGTAGTTGAGCCGCATCAGCTCGATCACGTCGTCGACGTCCTCGTCAGTATCGATCCGGCGCGCTGCCATGGCGTTCTTGCCCGGGAAGACTGGGTGGTCGACGACCCGGCCCTGCTCTCGTAACGCCGTGCCGACCTCCTTGCCGAAGCTGAAGTGCGCGGCGTGGTCGCCGTGCAGATGCCCGACCTCATGGGTGTTGACGCGGAAGCCCCACTCGCCGCGCTTCCCGTAGCCGGCCTCGACGCCGGGCCATGAGGTGACCTCGTCGGTGATGCGCTCGCTGGGTGATCTGGTCTCGCTCATCTGGCCTCCTCGGCTTTGGGTCCGGTCAAACTACAAGTTCAAGTGAGCTTGAAGTCAAGCCCTGATTCTGCTTTGCTCCCTCGGGTGAACGACCTGCTCACCATCGGCGACGTGGCGAAGCGCAGCGGCGTCGCCGCCTCCGCCCTCCGCTTTTACGAGGACAAGGGGCTGATCGGCTCCGAGCGGGCCGGCTCGGGTCACCGCCGATACCAGCGGGCCGTGCTGCGCCGGATCGCCTTCATCGTCTTCGCGCAGCGGATCGGGCTCACGCTCGAAGAGATCAAGTCGGAGCTCGACAAGCTGCCCGGCGACCACGCGCCGAGCCGCAGTGACTGGTCCCGCCTCTCCTCGAGCTGGACCTCACGCATCGACGAGCGGATCGCGGAGCTAGAGCGGCTCCGTGCCGGCCTCACCGAGTGCATCGGGTGCGGCTGCCTGTCGCTGGATCGCTGCCAGCTCGCCAATCCGGACGACCGAGCCGGGCGATCGGGCCCCGGGCCGCGGTTCTGGGTCGGCGATCCGCGTCCGGCCTAGGCAAGCGCCCGGTCGAGGAGATCCTCCGGGTCGGTCGACCATTCGAAGCGGGCGATCCTCCCGTCACGGATCGTGAAGACCATCCCCTGTCGCTGACGAACCTCGATGCCGCTGCCCCGCCCATGGACGAGGGTCTCCACGATCACCCCCACGGTGTCCCCCCGTTCGATCTGTCGCTCGACCTCGATCTCGATGGCGCTGTAGGCACGGCGAAACGCCGTCTCCGCCTCCCCGAACCCCTCGTGACCCTGGCGCGTTCCGGTCTCGATCGCATTCTGGGGATTGATCCACTCGATGTCCGGATGCATCAGCTCTCGAGGGATCGACTCGAGACCCCTCCACGAATCCAGTACCCGCTCGACGATCTCGGCGTTGGTCGCGATGCGCCAGTATCCCCCGGAATCTGGGCTCAGATGCGGCGGATCAGACGCACGATCTGGTTCGCCTCGGGAACACGCAGCGCGAGCACCGCAACGAAGTATGCGGCGAAGCCGGCGGAGAGGGCGGCGCCGAGCGAGACGATCTGGGCAATGGTGGCGCGGCCCAGCGCATCGTCGAGCCCGTACCAGACCAGGTAGCTCACCCCGGCGAGCAGCGCCGCGGCGGCGACCACCCGCACCGCCGTGTCGATCAGGCGGGGCAGGTCGAGCCCGTGCAGCTGTCTTCGCAGGATCACGGCCTGCGCGACCACGCTCGAGATCGTCGCAATCACCGTCGCGGCAACCACCCCGCCGACCCCGAAGGGCGAGTAGAAGGCGAACGAGAAGATGATGTCCACGACCAGGTTCGAGCCCGCGACGGCGGTCGGCACCCAGGGCCGCTGCAGGCTGAAGAAGGTCCGCGTCAACAGCAGGTACAGGCCGTTGAACGGCAGTGAGAAGGCGAACCAGAAGAGCGCCTGGGCGACGATGTGGGTCTGGGCGGCGTCGAATTCCCCACGCTGGTAGACGAGCCGCGTCATCGGGACCGAGAGGACGAGGACGGCGGCCGCGGCGGGAATGAGCAGCAAAAGGATCTGCCGCATGCCGTTCGCCATCGTGTGCCTCAGGTTCTCCCATTCCTGGCGGGCGGCGAAGCGCGCCAGGGTCGGGAATGCGACCGTCGCGACGGCCACCGAGAAGATCCCCTGAGGCAGCATGTAGATCCGGAATGCCTTGTCGATCGCGGCCGGCGCTTCGTCCGAGACGAGGGTCCCGACGATGCTGTTGAGGAGGAGATCGAAGTTGATCAGCCCCAGGCTGAGGGTCACCGGCAACATCAGGAGGAGGACACGCCGGACGTCGGGCAAGCGCCAGCTGATGTCTCGGGTGAACCGGAACGGGGTGTGGCGAAGGTCCCATGCCGGGATCGCGAGCTGCACCACGGTTCCTACGAGGACGCCGATCGCATAGGCGTAGATGCGGTCGTCGCCGCTGAAGGCCGGCTCCAGGAGAACGAGGACGAGGATGATCACCACGTTCCAGAAGAACGGCGAGATGGCGAACGCCGCGAAGCGGTCGTAGCTGTTCAGGACCCCGACCACCATCCCCGTCGCCCCCAGCAGGATCAGGATCGGGAAGAGAATCTGGGAGAGCGTGACGGTGAGGTCCAGGATCTCGCCACTGAAGCCGGGGGCGAAGATCGGGACGATCAGCGGCGCGGCGATCACGAAGATCGCGGTGAGCGCGCCGAGAACGAGCGTGACCAGGTAGATCAGGGTCGAGGCGAGGCGGAAGGCCTCCCTCTTGTTTCCCTTCTCGAGCTCCTCGGTGAAGACCGGCACGAAGGCGGCCTGGATCGCTGCGTCCGCGAACAGCGAGCGGACCAGGTTCGGGACCTGGAAGGCGATCGTGAAGGCCGACATCGGCCCCCGGATGCCGAAGTAGCTGGCCGCGACGATCTCCCTGACCAGCCCCGCCACACGGGAGAACGCGGTGGCGATCGAGAAGAAGGCGGTGGAGCGGCCCAGGCGGCCCTCCCTCTCGTCGAACTCCGGCGGGACGAAGGGGGTCGTCGGGGTCGGCGCCGGGATCGCCATGAAGGTCGAGGTGTCCATCGACACCGCCTCGTGGCGCTGCTCGATGCGCCCGGCCTCGCGCTCGTCGAGCGCGTCGCGCGAGACCGCGGGAAAATCCCGTGTCGACGGATCGAACGGCTCCGGCGGCACCGGCGGCCGCTCCCCTTCGCCCCTCTCGGTCATTGCTCTATTCTCTTCGCCGCCCCCGACGGGGGTCTTTTCATGGCCAACATTGCGTCACAGAAGAAGCGGATTGCGCGCACAGAGCGCGAGCGCCAGGAGAACCTGCGCTTTCGCAGCTCGGTGAAGACCTACTTCCGCCGTCTCGAGGCGGCCGTCCAGGCGGGCGACGCTGACGCAATCGCCACGGAGCACAAGGCGCTCGTCTCGCGGATCGACAAGGCCGTCCAGAAGGGCGCCCTGCATCGCAACACCGGCGCCCGGAAGAAGTCCCGCGCGGCGAGCATCGCCGGCGCGTCCTCGCAGAGCCAGGCACAGAGCTAGCGCAGCGCCCAGGCGAGCGGCTCGGTGTCGTCGGCCTCCAGGCCGAGCGCCCTTCGCAGCGTGAGCGTGAACGCCGCCTGCTCCGGATAGTCCGACCCGCCACGGGACCAGAGCTCGAGGTCCGCGAGGGCGCGGATCGACGCATCGAGGTCCTCGGGTGTCCGCCCCTTGACCTTCGAGACGAGCATCTTCGCCGCGTAGGGATGCATGGACAGCCCCTTGGCGACCTCACCCGCCGGCTTACCCGCCTCCAGCTCGCTGGCAGCCTTGAACGCCTGGCGGAGACGGGGGGCAAGCGCGTAGACGATCCGGGGGAGCGCCTCGCCCTGCGAGACCAGTCGCTCCGCGACCCGCATGGTCTCGGCCTCATCTCCGGCGACCACGGCGTCGGCCAGCGTCCAGATGGCCTCCTCCGAGGTGTCCGAGACCATCGCCTCCAGGTCCTCGGTCCCCACCTTGCCTCCCTCTCCGGCCCAGAGCGCGAGGCGCTCGAGCTCGGTACGCAGGCGCATCGACCTTGGTCCCAGGCGCTCGACCAAAAGGCGGGCGGCTGCGGGCTCGAGGTCGAAGCCGAGCTCGCGAGCGTCGGCGACGAGCTGCTTCGGGAGGTCGCGCGGCTTCGGCAGGCCGAAGCTGAGCACCTCCCCCCCGGCCTTCTCTACGGCCTTGGCGATCCCCGCCGGCGGCTTGCCATGGGCCACCAGCGCGATGGTCGTCTCCGGCGGGATCTGGCCGAGCGCGGCGACCGCCTTCTCGGCATCGCCCTTGCCCCAGGCCTCGATCCCGTCCACGAGCATGTAGCGACGCGAGGCGATCAGCGAGATCGTCGCGAGCGAGGCGGTTACGGCCTCCACGTCGGGTGAACGGCGCCCGTCACCGGCCTCGAACATCTCGAGGGCGCCCGGGCCGCCCTCGCGCTCCGCGCGTTCGCGCAGCCGGCCGCGCGCGCGAACGATCTTCGCCTCGTCGTCGCCGGCGATCAGGTAGGCCGCCTTCATCTCTGCCACGCCCGCGAGTCTAGGGGGCACCCCCGCCTAGACGCTGAAGATTCTGCTCACCGACTGCTTGCAGGTCTGGGGGGCCTTCTGGGCCCGGATCCGCTCCTTCGGGGCCTGCGCCTGGTAGACGCCCGGATAGGCCGCCTGCGTCAGGTCCACTCGGTAGCGGC